>JANPGE010000222.1:0-18672 GCA_031423805.1 Segetibacter sp.
TGTGACTTATGCAGCCGGATGGATAGGTACATCTGTTATTACTGCTACTGCAGCAGGATGTAATGGACCAACCACAGCCACTCATACAGTTACCAGCAATATTTCTGTTGGAACACCTGTGTTTGCATCCGGAGCTACTTCAACACGCTGTCAGGGTGCAGGCACGGAAACTTTTTCAGCTACTGCTACAGATAACGCAGGTATAACCTATAGTATTGACCCCGCAAGTGCGGGGGGCGGAAATGTAATTGATGCTGTAACCGGTGAAATTACTTATGCTGCAGGATGGAGCGGTAGTACTACGGTAACCGTAAGTGCAGCAGGTTGTAATGGACCCAAAACAGCTACACATATTATAACCATAACACCAACCGTGGGGATCCCTGTATTTGCATTGGGTGCAACCTCGAACCGTTGTATAGGTGCAGGAAGTAATACATATAATGCATCCGCAACCAATAATACTGGAATAACCTATACTTTAGACCCTGCAAGTGCGGGGGGTGGTAATACTATAGATGCCTCTACAGGGGTGGTTACTTATGACGTAGCATGGACAGGCAGTTCTATAATTACCGCTACTGCTACAGGTTGTAACGGTCCCGCTACAAGCAGCCATACGGCTGTAACCAATAGTTTGCCGGTAATTACAGCTACGGCTGTAAAGTCCACCATTTGTAATGGGGCCAATACAACTATAACAGCTTCAGGGGCTGATACATATAGTTGGTCTCCGGCTACAGGTCTTAGTGCTACAACCGGTATCACAGTTACTGCTAGTCCCACAACCACAACTACTTATACCGTAACCGGTACAATGGCAGCAGGTTGCTTTAATACCACTACAGTAACTATTATAGTAAATCCAAAGCCTGTTGTTTCAGCAACTGCCGCCTCCAATTCAATTTGTTCTGGAACTAGTACTACGCTTACAGCCTCTGGTGCCACTACCTATACATGGTCACCTGCAACAGGTCTAAGTGCTACCACAGGTGACATAGTAACTGCATCTCCTACTGTGAATACAACTTATGTTGTAACAGGTACTGATGGAAATGGATGTACAAATACTGCATCTGTGGCTATAACCATTCTTGCACCACCTGTTATTACTGTCAGTATTTCTCTTAATCCAATTTGCAGTAGTACACCTACTACGCTTACTGCATCAGGCGGATTAAGTTATACATGGTCTCCGGCTACAGGTTTAAGTGCCACAACAGGTACATCGGTTGTTGCTTCACCTACAACAAGCACCGCATATATCGTAACCGGTAGTAATGCTGCGGGTTGTACTGCTACCGCAACTGCTAATGTTAATGTAGTGTTCATTAATGATTATGGGGTTACAGTATCTCCATCTACCATTTGTACAGGTAGTTCCACTACTATAACTGTAGCCAATTCTGATCTGAATCATAATTATACTTTGCGTGATAACGCTACTAATACTGTCATATCCGGGCCAACAACAGGAACCGGTGCACCCATAAACTTCAGTTCTGGAATTCTTGCTGCTAACAAAACCTTTAATGTTTTAGCTGAAAAAATGGGAGGTAATGGTGCGCTACAATTTGATGGGGTAAATGATTATGTATCTATTGCAGATGCTAATGCCCTTGACCCTGCCAATATTACAGTAGAATGTTGGGTAAAATTTAATGCCTATCAACCATGGTCTGCTTTGGTAATTAAAGCGAACAATTCTTCCTGGTTAAATGGTTATGGATTGGGAATGAATGCCGCAGGAAATAAATTTGTATTTTTTGTAAATGGTTACCCGAATGGGCTTGTTACTTCAACTACTATCCCTGCACTTAATACATGGTACCATATATCAGCCACCTACAGTGGTACCCAAACAAAAATTTATATCAACGGTCTATTGGAAGCTACTGCTGCCTATGCAGGTGCAATGCCTAACACAACCAATAACCTGTATTTGGGTTCTGGTACAACTACTGCTTACCCCTTTAATGGTGTAATGGATGAAGTGCGAATCTGGAATACCACACGAACAATTGCCCAGATTCAAAATAACCGTAATAATTTATTTACGGGTACAGAAACCAACCTTGTTGCCTATTACAATTTTGAAAACGGAACAGGTAGTTCAATATCAACAGATATTGCTGGTGGAGATAATAATGGCACATTAACCAATATGGCAACAGCCACAGCATGGGTTACTGGTAAAACATATACACAATGCGCATCTCAACTAAGTGCAACACCAACCGTAACGGTAACCCCTACAGTTGGGGCACCTGTATTTGCAGCAGGAGCAACATCTACCCGGTGTCAGGGGGCAGGTTTAATTACCTATAATGCCACTGCAACCGATAATACCGGTATTACCTATTCATTAGATGCTGCAAGTTTAGCCGGCAGTAATAGTATAAATGGTGTAACCGGAGAGGTAACCTGGGTCGCCGGATGGAGTGGAACTTCTACGATTACGGCTACAGCTACCGGATGTAACGGCCCTAAAACGGGTACTCATACAGTAACCGTAACTGCTACGGTTGGGGCACCCATATTTGCATTAGGAGCCTCATCAAACCGTTGCCAGACTGCGGGCACTGTTACTTACACAGCTACTGCGACCAACAATACCGGCATCACTTATATACTTGATGCTGCAAGTTTAACAGGTGGCAATACTATAAATGCTTCAACAGGTGCAGTTACCTATACTGCTGCATGGACAGGTAATTCTACCATAACCGCCACAGCGACAGGTTGTAATGGCCCTACCTCATCTACACATACGGTTACTATAACAACAGCAATTGGAACACCTGTATTTGCAATAGGTACTTCTTCCAACCAATGTCAGGGTAACCCTATTGTAAACTATAGTGCAACTGCTTCAGCTACTACCGCAATTACGTACACCTTAGATGCAGCCAGCATTACCGGGGGCAACACAATTAATGCAACAACCGGTGACGTAGCTTATGCAGCCACATGGTCAGGTACAACTGTCATTACTGCCTCTGCGGCAGGTTGTGGTGGCCCTAAAACTGCAACGCATACAGTAACTATAAATGCTACAGTGGTTAATCCTGTATTTACTTTGGGAGCTACTTCTACACGTTGTCAGGGTGCAAATAATGTAAACTATACAGCTACAGCTGCAAATAATACGGGAATTTCTTATAGCCTTGATGCAGCTAGTTCAACAGCCGGAAATTCGATTGATCCGATAACCGGTATTGTTACTTATACCGCGGCATGGAGTGGCACATCTGCTATTACTGTTACTGCAAATGGATGCAATGGTCCTAAGACAGCAACCCACACGGCTACAACTACAGCTACGGTAGGTGTGCCTGTATTTGCATCAGGTGCAGCATCTGTAAGGTGTCAGGCAGCGGGTGCGGTAACTTATAGTGCATCTGCTACAGCAAGTACTGGAATAATTTATACATTAGATGCTACAAGTAGTGCCGCAGGCAATTCTATTGTACCGGCAACCGGAATTGTAACCTATGTTGCAGGATGGAGTGGCATTTCCACTATTACTGCAACAGCAGCAGGTTGTAATGGTCCTGCGGTATCAACACATACAGCTACCACTACCCCAACAGTAAGTGTACCCATTTTTACTATCGGAGCTACCTCTACAAGATGTCAGGGTGCTAATGTAGTGAGTTATATGGCTTCGTCAGCAAACTCTACCGGCATTAGCTATACCTTAGACCCCGCAAGTGCAGGGGCAGGTAATAGTATAAATCCGTCTACCGGTGATGTGACTTATGTTGCAGGATGGTTGGGTAATTCAATAATTACTGCGACTGCAACAGGTTGTAATGGACCCAGAGTTGCAACACATACCGCTACGAGCACACCCAGTGTTACAACACCTGTTTTTACTGCAGGTTCTTCTTCAACTATTTGTCAGGGTTCAGGTAATGTCAGTTATGTTGCCAGTGCATTAAACAGTACAGGTATCAGTTATAGTTTAGATGCAGCAAGTACTGCTGCCGGCAATATCATTAGAACCAATGGGTTGGCAACCTATGTTAATACCTGGAGTGGTACTACTGTGGTAACAGCTACAGCTGCAGGTTGCAATGGTCCTAAAACAGCAATTCATACTGTTACCATAACACCATTTGTAGGTAATCCTGTTTTTGCATTGGGTACTACTTCCACCCGCTGTCAGGGTGCAGGCACGGTTACCTATACCGCTACAGCTACAAGTAGCTTAAGCATGTCTTATGCATTGGATAATACAAGTTTACTGGCCGGAAATACAATTAATACAGCTACAGGTGCGGTAACCTTTACCGCAGCATGGACAGGAAACTCAACAATAACAGTTACTGCTACAGGATGTAATGGAATAACTTTAGCATCTCATACAGCCACAACAACCCCTACGGTGGGTACACCTGCTTTTGCACTTGGGGGTACCTCTACCCGTTGTCAGGGGGGTGTAGTAGTAAACTATACCGCTACCGCTACCAATAGTACTAGTATTTCTTATACTCTTGACGCTACAAGTATGGCAAACGGAAGCTCAATAAATCCTGCAAACGGTGATGTTACCTATGCATCAGGTTGGGTAGGTACAAGTGTTGTTACTGCAACTTCTTCAGGTTGTAATGGGCCTACTTCATCAACACATACGGTTACCATTAATCCATCGGTAACTACACCTTTCTTTTTTGCAGGTGCCACTTCAACAAGATGTCAGGGTTCCGCAACTATTACTTATTCTGCAACTGCTGCAAATACCTCTGGATTAACTTATAGCCTTGATGCTGCAAGTTTAGCTGGTGGAAATACTATTTTACCCGGTACCGGAGCAGTAATTTTCAGTGCAAACTGGAGTGGTACTTCTACTATAACTGTAAGTGCTACAGGATGTAATGGACCTAAAACCGCGACACATACGGTTACCATTACTCCAAATGGCAGACCGGTGTTTGCACCATCCACATCTACACGTTGTCAGGGAGCAGGTAATGTAACTTATACCGGATCGGGAGCAAATAATTCAGGGGTTACTTATAGCCTGGATGCAGCCAGCCTGATAGGGGGTAATACCATTAATGCAGCTACAGGTATGGTAACTTATTTAGCTACATGGTCGGGTACAACAGTTATTACAAGTAGCGCTACAGGTTGTGCAGGTGTTATAACTGCAACACATACCGTAACTGTTACGCCTAACGGTACACCAGCATTTGCTATTGGTCCTGTTTCCTCACGGTTACAGGGTGCAGGTGTAGTGCGTTATGCTGCTACTGCTAATAATGGAGGTACTGTTACCTACAGTTTGGATGCAACAAGTCTATCAGCGGGAAATTCAATAAACCCATCCACGGGTGATGTAACTTATGTTGCTACCTGGAATGGAACGACAATAATAACAGCTAGCGTAAATGGTTGTAATGGTGTGGCAACAGCTTTTCACACAGTAAGTATTAATTCAGCTACAGTTACTAAACAATTGTATCTTACCGACCCCGCACAGTCATTAGATAGAATAGATCCTTTTGCTACTAATGATTTAACAACTGCTACTTCGGGTATGTTATTTTCTTCAACTCCCACAGTTATCTTGGATGCTACAAGTACTGCTATAGGAATTACCGCAACACTGACGGTGTCTCACACTACAGGTTCAGGTTACAACAGATTTATGCTTGTAGGTGTATCTCAAAAAAGCAGGACAGTAACTTCAGTTACTTATGGGGGTCAGGCACTTACGTTAGTTGGAGAAAATAATACGAATTCGAATGCAAGAGTAGCAATATTTCAATTAATTAATCCTCCTGCCGGAACTGCGAATGTGGTCGTAAACTTAAGCGGTAGTGCTACTACTGGAGCAATAATTAGTGTATCTACTTTTAATAACGTAAATCAAACAACACCACTTGGCGGCTTTTTTACCAATCAGGCTACCTCAATAAATCCAACTGCGAATGTTACCTCGGCATTTGGCGAGTTGGTGTTTGATGTGGTTGCTTCCAGGTTCAATTCTTTGACAGTAGGTGCCGGCCAGACACAGCGTTCAAATGTTTATTCAGGTCTGGATATGTATGGTGCCACAAGTACAGAACCTGGTGCTGCCTCTACCACCATGAGTTGGACTGCTGCCAGTGGAGATTGGGCTATTGGATCAGTTTCTATAAAGCCTGCAACTTTTGTAAATAATACAACTTTCGTTCAATCACCTGTTTTGTGTAGTCCTTTAACTATTGCTGCAAATAAGACCATTACTATAACAAACTATATTAGTAATGTTAATGGTAGTATACCGGCTACTCCGAATGTGACTGCCTTAATTAAATATAATGCAACCAACATTATTACATTAACTAATCCAAGTTATGATAATGTAACAAATCTGTTAACATGGACGGGTACCATTGGTTCTAATGTAACAGTTCCGGCTGGAGAGGCCATTGCGTTAACAATAACTAATCTGCAGGCTAATACAGGTTTTAGTATAGAATATGACAGCAAAGCAAAACCCTCAAGAATTGATTTGCCCGTTTCCACTTATATTAATATTGATTCTTTAAATGTATTTGATGCTCCTTATCCAGGTGGAAAAATTGTAGTGAGTTCGGTTGCCGGTAATAATAGTTATATCCGTGCTAAGGTCAGTGACCCTTTTGGTGCGGCCGATATTAATGGTGTAGACATTACTTTAACACCGGGTGGTACTATTGCTGCTACACTGGTTGGCACATCAGGCTGCACCAGAACCTATGAATATGTGTGGAATACAGGGGGAGCAATAGGTAGTTACAATATAATGGCCACAGCTAAAGAGGGGTATGAAAACACTGTAACAGCCGTACAGAGTACAACATTTAGTTTTTGTACATCATGTCCTCCTGTTGCAATAACAGATTCTGCCAAAGGTGCAGGTGGATCAGCAATGTTACTGAACGTGCTTGCAAATGATTATGATCCTAACAATAATATTAATCCCGGATCTGTAAGTATTGTTACCCAACCTAGAAACGGCAGTGCCATCATGTCGGGTAATAAAATAGCGTACCTCCCTAACGGAAGTTATTTTGGTAAGGATACGTTGACTTATCAGATTTGTGACTCTACAAGTCCTGCGCCATTATGTACAACAGGTCAGGTGTATGTAACCATAGATCCAACAGTTATAGACCCATGTTCTGAAGCGGGCAAAAGTCAGGTGTACTATATACCCTATCCTGAACAGGATGCAAGAACAGCCTTACTTGCTTCACAAAACCTTGGACTTGTAATTAATAACCTGCGAACAATTATCAGTCTTAAAATGCCTTATCCGGGTATGGTGATCAAATGGGATCATTGGGAAGATGGTTATGAAACCAATATCCTTAACCCGGTTCAAAATACTACTTTGGTTTGGGGAGATGGTAATCCATACAATGGTATAGCACCGGGTTATGCAAGTGATATAATTCCTGCAGGCGGTAGTATTGTATTAGACAATACAATACCCAGTAATCCAAGAGTACAGGCCAATCAATTTTATGATGGAAGGGATAAAATAGTTTCATCTGGTCAGATAACTATGACACAGGTGGTTGGTGAACCTGCTACAATTAGTGTACAGTGTATGAAGACCAATATTTCTCCAACAGCAGACTTTGGTACCTCATTTACCATTCCTGCAGGTGAGAACTTTAATAGTCAGGATTTTAAGTATACTGCTTTGTTTATAAGAGCTTCTACAAATAATACAAGTGTCAGTATTGATAAAGACAACAACAATACTTTTGACACTACTGTAATTTTAAATGAAGGAGAGAACTTATTAGTAAATGGAGGAGTAAAAGGTGGAGCATCAGTAGCCAGTACAGAACCTGTAGGGGTAGATGTACACTTTGGTGGTGTAGATGGATACTCAAGTCGTGAAGTTCCAATATTTCCGGCTACATGGTATTCAAATGTATATTATACACCTGTACCTACTACTAAAGTTCCCGATTCGGCAGTCGTTATGTTGTGTAATAGTTTAAGCAGGCCGTTAACCATTAATTATACCTCAGGTATACCATCCAGCGGCACCATTACAATTCCTGCAGAAGGTGTAGTAAGGTTCCCGTTAGGGGTATCGGCAACAGCCGCCTACAAGTTTGTGAACTTAACAGGTGAATCATTTACCGCCATAGAAATTATTGACTCGTACTCTCCTGATTATCCAACAACAGGTAACCAGGGTTCTACTTATGACTGGGCATTTAACCTGATTGCAGAACAGCGGTTGACAAGTTTTGCAACGGTAGCCTGGGCACCCGGTTCTACAGACGGTAACAGAAATGATAACCCTATTTGGGTGACACCTACAAAAAATACCACAATTTATGTAAAGTATAATGGCGATATAATGAACGGTGGTACGGCAGGTCCTTGTGGGTTTAAGTACGATGTTTTTTACAATGTTAATGCCTTAAACCACAAACGAATATTAGACCCCGACAGGGATCAAAGTGGTATAGCGATATATACTTGTGATGGTACGCAACTGGCTGCAGTTTATGGAGAAGATCCATCCACGGCAAACACAGGTTTTCCAAGTTGGGATGTGGGTAGCACTATTCAACCATTCTGTGCCCAGAAAATTGTTCTGGCAAATGATGATCAGGCTTACACGATGACCAACAGGCCGGTTACTATTGATATATTGTCAAATGATACAGCGTTTTTGGCGACCCTGGACCCTGCATCAGTAACTTTTACAGGTCTTAAGCAACCTAAAAATGGTACAGTATCAGTAAACGCTAACGGCACTATATTGTACACCCCTAACCCCGGTTTTATTGGTATAGACTCTTTGGAGTACAATGTATGTTCTAAACCGGCGCCTATAAGTGTGGTTTGTGATGTGGCTTTGGTAATCATCAAAATAGATGCGTGTCCTACACCAAGCAACCAAAATATCATAAGTGGTCAGGTGTTTTTAGATAAGAATAAAGATGGTCTTAATAATGATGATGGTACCGGCTTTGCAAATGTAAAAGTTTACCTGTATGGTGATGGAAACTGTGATGGAGTCACAAAAGTAGAAGAGCTTAAAGATTCTGTTATTACAGACGCTTCGGGTAGTTATCAATTCTTGTCTTATCCTGAAAAATTAGTTGAGGACGATTTTGATGCTTCTGCTACCACCAGTAGTTGTAACTCGGGTAGTGATGGTACTACATCATGGGCTACCAATTGGGTTGATGCCGGAGATCCCTCATCTGTAGGATATTGTGTGACCCCTGCTCAATCTTATGCTAATACCAATGTAGAAATGGTAAAAGACGGAAGAACAGGAAGTTTTGCATTGAGAATGAAGAATCCAAGTGTATCAGCAACCCGTACAGTCAATCTGTCTGGTGCAACTGCTGCCTATCTTACATTTTCGTACAGGCGTGCCGGAATAATAAACGTAGGCAGAGATGTATTGGTACAGGCATCTACGAATGGGGCAGCTTATACCACTATATTTACCATTGCAGGAAGTGGAGTATCAGATGCAGCTTATACTACTGTATTTAATCAGAACCTTTTGCCTTACGCATCTGCAACAACTGCTATCAGATTTGCTACCAATGCCAGTTATGGTAATACAGATACCATATATATAGATAATATTTCCATCACTTACCTAAAATACCCAATTTGTTATATTACAAAGGCAAATGTTTCAACAATTCCTTTCAACTATAACTTTACAACACTTACTCAAAACGCACTTACTGCCAACGCAGGTGGTACCTGTACTTTGCCATTCGATTTTGGCGTAGCAAAAACCAGTCTTAGCATAAGTGGATTTGTCTATAATGATGCCAATGGACTCACAGACGGATTGGTAAATGGTACCGGATTAAGTACACCCGGAGGTATTACACTATATGCCTATCTTATAGATTCTCTGGGCAAGGTAGCCAATAAGTCTGCAGTGAATGCCGCTACTGGTGCATACAGTTTTACCAATGCAGACGTAGCAACTACTTATAAAGTAATGCTATCTACATTAGACTCTGTATTATATACCAAAGAACCAAGCGGTGTTAATCTTCCATCAGGATGGGTGAGTACAGGTGAAAACTTTGGAAGTAATAATGTTGGGGTTAGCGGTGTAGAATCGGGTACACCTAACACAATGATTACCGTTAAAACAAATTTAACGAATGTAACGGGTGTCAACTTTGGAATAGAAGCACTGCCCGTTGCCGGTAGCGGATATAATTCTGCAATTAATCCGGGGGGAACTATAAGTATGACTATACCTGCCAGTACTTTTGTTAATACAGGTGCAGGTAGTGATGCCTCCCCGGGTAATATAACAAGTATTCGGTTGGTAAATTATCCTGCAAATATTACATCACTAACTATAAATGGAACTATATATACCTCGGCTAACTTTCCTGTAAATGGGGTTACAATACCATCAACAAGCACAGGGCAGCCAACCCAAAGTATATTGGTAGATCCGAGGGATAATTTTGTGAGGATTCCATTTAACTATTACACTATAGATAATGCCGGAAAAGAATCCCGTATTACGGGTCTTGGTTTGTTCCAGGTGCTGACCGATTATGATCGGGATGGCAAGGATGACATGAGTGATATAGATGATGACAACGATGGCATTACTGATTTTGTAGAAGTATGTGGAAACGGTGCTACTTCTTTTGCCTGCTTAACAGGCGGAAGCGATCCGAGTGCCGATAACGATAATGATGGAATTCTAAACTATTTAGACCCTGATTTTGGTACTTTAAATGGTGCCGGATGTGTTTCCATTCTCGACACTGATGGTGATGGAATACCAAACTATCTGGATCTTGACAGTGATAACGACGCTATTATGGATGTGGTAGAAGCATTTGGTGTAGATGTGGATGGTGACGGAGTTATAGACAATTATTCAGATACGGATGGTGATGGTTTATCTCAAAATGTAGACGCTAATAATACAGGTGCCGCAGGTAGTGGATTTGGACTTGGGTTCAGAGACTTTGACGGAGACGGTGTAGCCAATGCTGTAGACCTGGATAGCGATAATGATGGTATTCCTGATGTGATAGAGGCAGGCGGTTCAGATCTTAATAATGATGGTGTAGCCGATGCATTCATTGATGCTAATGGTGATGGTTTAAACGATAATTATTATATGGCTACCGCATTGTTGAAATCCGGTTCAGATCTGAATAGTGATGGTAGGGCAGATAGTTATCCAAATAAAAATGCTGATAAAGCCGGTTATCCTAATGCTTATGATTTGGATAGTGATGATGACGGCATTGTAGATGCCAACGAAGCCGGATTCCCATTCTATATTACAATAGTTAATGGTAGAGTAACAGGTATTTATGTAAACGGTTGGGCTACATCTATTCAAAGTCTGGCTAGTTTGAACCTTGCTAATAGCGATTCCCGAGGGGCGGCCAACTACCTTGATATAGATAGTGATGATGATGGTATATCTGATAATATAGAAGGACAGTCAACCAATAGCTATATCATGCCTGTAGATACAGATACCGATGGGGATGGTCTTAATAATGCTTATGACCTTTCGCCTAATACATTTGGTGGCAATGGTATAACAGCTTACGATCACGATTATGATGGTATGCCGGATTATATAGATTTGGATACTGATAATGATGGTGCACAGGATATTAATGAAGCATCTAAAGTATTAACTATTACAAACACTAATATCATTACAACCGATGCTGATGGAGATGGTATGCTAGATCAGTTTGATAACCTGAACATGAATACCCTAACTGATGGTACAAGGTATAAAAATGTTTCAAATAGCCAAATGGGACCTGCAGGTAGTTGGTTAGGTCCTACGCCATCAGGTTCTACCGTACAGTTAATCAGATCAAATAGGGCTGGTGATCGTGACTGGAGATCTATTTCTGTATTGCCCTTGCGCCTCTTTACTTTGCACGGAACCCTTAAGAATAAAGAAAGTAAGCTTGAGTGGGATGTAGAAGGGGAGGAGAATACAGCATTCTATCTAGTGGAAAGAAGCACTAATGGCATAACGTTTAATTATATTGCTACAGTATCATCTAATCAGCTTGCTACAGCCAGGTATTATTATACTGACGATGTAAAAAATATACAGAGCCATAAGATTTTCTATAGAATAATACAAGTAGATAGAAACGGTAACAAATCTATATCAAATGTAGTAGCCTTAAAATCGGAGGTTGTGCAGGAAGTAGTCATGAAGGCTTATCCAAACCCGGTAAAAGATCGCTTTACCTTAAGCATCAATTCGCCAATAGACCAATGGGTTAATATAATAATTATTGATGCTAATGGAAGTGCAGTGATTGAAAAAACGCTATTAGTTCAGAAAGGTAATAATACGTATGAATTTCAAAATATAGGCAATTTGGCCAGCGGAGTTTATATGATAAAAACTATTATGAGCGAGGTATATGTAATACGTTTTGTAAAAGAATAGTTACAACAGTAATCTAAATAAAAATACAAGCAGTTGGTGATAAATTTTCATCAACTGCTTTTCTATAAAACTATAATTACATTTAATTACGTACATAAAGTTGAAAAATGAATTATGGGATCGGTAAAATTTTTTAACTTAATATATCTGTACGAGTTAATTGAAGTTTGTATTTACTTATTTTTTATGTATTTACTTTTTTTATGGCATGTTGTTTGACTATTAAACAAAAATTGGACAAAGAATGACCGATGCAGAGATATATTTAATGTTCACAAGATTAATTTTACTCTCATTAATTTTTATGTTTATTCTAATTAAATTAGTATTGTTTTATAAGTTTGAAAGAGATTGGAGTTTGGTTACCTTCTTTTATTTCAATAAAATTCAATTAAAATTAACCATAAGCAGACACCTAAGACAAAACCGAATCACCCAAAATTTCCTTAGTCTGGGATTAATAATATTTTTGTTACTTTTTCTGTTTTCTACTCTTATTAAAGTACTTATCATTAATTAAATTAGGGCATTAATTTTATGCTTATTAATACTATATCCTTAGTATAATATTTTCAAAAAGGGATTCAAACTACAGCTCATTTTTCGTGAAACTTTCATCGACAATTCATAGGAATTTGAGTAAGGTGTGGAAGGTCTTATGAACTAAACCAGGGGGAATAAGAAAGAAAACTTTTGATTTATTAAAGTAATTTTAAAATCTTACAGCCGGGCATTTTAAACTTTTATCAGCATTGATAATTCCTTGTTTGATAATTGAAAATTCATAAGCACCCCGGCTTTGATTGTAATTTTTTAGATTGGATATTGTAGCATCGTAACTAAAGGTAAGTTTTATGCCAGATTGTTCAAATCCTAATACTGGTATAAATGCATCACTTGCCCTGTAATACCCACCAAATATAACCTGAGTACTTCCATTATCTGTTAATTTGCGTTGGGCATTTACCCCCAACACTACTTCCCAGGCGGTGGTCATTTTACTAATGTATAGGTTAGGATTTAATATCCAGGCATCTGCAGCCCTGAAACTGCCATTTAGAAATAAAGTAGTCCGAGTTGCTATTCGTGTATCGGCAAGGGTAGGACTGAAAAATGATTCTCTGGGGCGGTTTATATTGGAAACGCTAATTCCAACATTCATGTAGGCATTTTCATTAGGATAATACGCATAACTTATACCTGCCTGCAGATTAAAATAATTTACCTGATTGGTTATGAAGGGTTCATTGCTTGGGGCAGTAATGTCAAAGAATTTACCATTCCATTGGTTGTCAAATGTAAGTTTGCTGAAGTCTATACGTTTGCTCACCCAGCCTATGTTGAAACCTGCACTTATAAGACTTCCCAGACCAACTGCCTGATGATAAGCAACAGACCCAAAAGCTCTGGTTGTAGTAAGGTTACCTGTTCCTGCAACATCATTTAACAAAGCCCCCCCTATTCCTATCCATCCGTTTTCCATTCGGTCTCCAAATAATTGACCATCAGCAAAGGCACTAAAAGTTTTGTAAGGATTGCCCAGATTGGCCCATTGTTTTCTGTAATTGGCACCTATTCTAAAATCACCGTCGGGTATAAAACCGGTATTTGCCGGGTTTACCAGCATTGGGGAATTATAATATTGAGAAAAATGCAAATCCTGCGCTGCTATTTGTTTATTAATAGTAGTAAGTAATATTAAGAAGATAATATGTCCTATTCTTTTTTTCATTTGCTATAGTTGCTTCTACCTTATCAAAGTTATGTCACCCTTCTTTTGAAAAGTGTTATTGTCATAATAAATTACATCCAGCGTATAATGATAAACCTCCATGGGTTGTGGGCTACCTTTGTATCGGCCATCCCAGCCCTGATTTTTGTCACGAGATTCATATACTAATGTTCCCCATCTGTTGTATATTCTCCACAACATACTAACTATACCAAATCCCCGTACAAAAACTTTATCGTTTGCTCCATCATTGTTAGGTGTAAATGCATTGGCTACATCTAACAACGGCAAAACCCTTGCCGCAACAGGTTTGCAAACAGTATCCGGACAACCCGATTTGTTATAAGCATATAAACATGCATTAAACACCTTTGTTTGATTATAGTTGTGTTGCACGCTATTTGTATTATTTATCTCTAAAGAATCCCCATCGCCAAAATGCCAGATAAACCAATCTGCATTGGTAGATGTGTTTATAAAATCAACAGGCGTGTTTTCCTGTGGTGGATTGGGTGAAAAGTCAAATCCTGCAACAGGTGGGCTGCTTATTGTAATCTGAAAAACAAGTGTATCTGTTTTGTTGCATGTACCAACATTTCTTGCGATCAAGGTTATAGTATATACTTTAGGTACGGTATATAAATGTATGGGGTTTGCATCTGTAGATGTTGTTCCATCCCCAAAAATCCAGGTATAGTTTTCTCCGGCAATAGTTGTGTTGGTAAATACTGCATAATAAGGCGCACAACCCGACGATGCAGTTTGCACACCCGCCCTTACAGTATTGGCTATACTAAGTTTTTTAGAAGTATCTATGGGTGCATTACAAAAATTTGTATCAGTAAGCCTTAACCTAATATTATACGTTCCTGCTGATGGAAAGCTATGCATTACCGGGTTTAATCCTGCTACTACGGTTGGAGAACCATCGCCAAAGTCCCATGTAAATGATGTTGTGCTAAATGCACGTGCTGCGGGTACTACAGTGGATAAATTATTAAACTGATACTTAAATGAATCGCAGGGTAGTTGTTTTTGCCAGTCAAAATCCAGAAATGCTCTAAAGGTTTTAACGTGTATATAGGTGCGGGAGGTATCGGTAATATTGCATTTTGAACTGTCAATAGAAATGAGGGTTACAAAATATATACCTGTATCCATAAAGGTATGACTGATAGAAGGGTTTGTTGTGGACTGTTTTGGAGATCCGTCATCAAATATCCATTCATATTTTATACCCTGTGCAAGTGTATCTCTAAAGTTTACTGTTAAAGGAACACAACCAACCGTATCATTTGTAGAACCTGCAATAGATGATTTAATTGCAGTAGCTATACCGGAAAGATTAAAGGCAATTTTAACGGCTGCCAGATTGCAATTGTTAGACCCGTTTGTTCTGGACCAAACACCGGGGGTAGTAGGAAAGGGTACATTATTGCCGCAGTTGGCACATAATGCCTGATAAATAATGCCCTCCTTATCAAACCTGCTTGTGCCACCATCTACGTGTTCTCCTGTACCACCATTTTGGCCAAAGTAGCTTGCATATAATCTGCTTTTAGCATTTCTTTCCAACACAAAAAAGTAGAAGTCACTTCCATCTGTTGTTTTTTGTATGGCGTTGTTTGTAATTGCCAGCCCTGTGGTACCAGAACTATTAAAACCGGTTGCACTGTTTACCTGTCCTCCCCATCCTGACACATACACATTTTCACAACGATCTACTAAAAAAGCAATGGGAGAAATATTGGGGATGATGCTGTTGGTTCCAAATACTGTTGAGTATACATAACCAGAAAGGTCAGGATTTAACTTGCTGATAAATTGTTTACCACCTGTTTCGGCAAATGGAGCATTTTTGATCGTCCAGTTATTGGTTGAAGTGCCCATTATATAGGGAAAGCCAAAACGATCAAACTGTATACCGTATAACATATCAAAACCTGAAGTGCCAAAATATCCGGTTGTTAGTAGTGTTGTGGCATTAGGTGAAAGTATAGCAACAAACCCATCTGTATTGCCTGCAAAAGTTGGATTCAAAACCCCGGTTTTATTACCCGGAAGATTATTGCTTGTTGTATTTCCACCTACATAAATGTTATTGTTTAGAGGATTTACCGCCAAAACAAAAGCAGCGTCATCACCACTTCCACCCAAAAAACTACTAAAAAGAATATTACCTAAGTCTGCAGAAGCTTTCAGGATTATACCATCTTGTGCACCACCAATCGTTGCCTGAAAAGGAGAGGTGAGCGGGAAGTTGGTTGACCTGCTGTTTGAGGCCAATAAAATGTTTCCACTGCCGTCAAAAATTACTTCGCTTCTGGCATCGTCACCATAGTTTCTTCTAATACTGATTTCACCCTGGGGGTTTACATATTTGGGGCCTATGTTAGCGCCATCATCTGCAGTTCCACCAATTCTTCTTGAACCAATAAGGTCAGTTCCTGCAGGGTTTAGCTTTGTTAAAAAAATATCATAACCCCCACCGGAACCTACAAGCGCTCCGTTTTTTAATGGATAATTTCCAGAGTTACTTCTTCCTGCAATGACCAGGTTGCCCTGTGCATCTGCTACCATGCTATGTGGTTGTTCATTGCCACTTCCACCTATATAAGTTGCGTATATTCTGTTAGAACCGCTTGCATTAAATTTTATGATTCCAATATCATATCCACCAATGCCACCTTCGGAAATGCCACCACTATATGTTGTTTGAAATGATCCTGGATTAACTGGAAAGCCTGTACCAAACACAATACCACCTGCATAAAAACTGCCATCATTTCCATAGGTTGCGGTATAGCCCCAATTGTCTTCGCTACTACCTGTAAAGGTTGAAAAAATTAATGTGGGGTCAATAACAAGCGTTGCATTTTTTTCATAATTGTCTATTTCAAAGCGTATGATATTGTCACTTATTTTATACCTGCAACCGATTTCTTTTTTTTGCCCATTAATTATTTGGAAGGTATAAGGAGGCATTTCAAAATTCTCACCCAGGCTTGTTTTAATTTTAAGCTTCCTTTCTTTTATTTGTAATTGCTCTGCTCCATCATACTTCATAGCTATTTGGGCGGTATTGGCGCCGGGATGAACTACAATATCATATTTTAAATGACCATTGTTGGTGTAATACCTTACATCTATACCTTCATAAATGGATTGGTAGGTTACAGCCTGAAAAATACGGCAATTGCCCTGCCAGTTGTCTGAATTATTTCCAATGAAATAATTATTATAGGTATTCAATTGTTTGTCTGGTATAACTTTTGGGATTTGGGCGTTTAAAAACTGAACATCATAAGCATGGGAATGAACTATTACTTTATCATTAAGGCTATCTTTTTTATTATTGTTTACTCCCAGCTTACCATGATACATATCTGCGAGCAATTCCAGATCTTTTGGATTGTGCTGTAAAACCCTAAAGCCTTTATCAGTAAGAAAAAAAGAACCCGATGTAAAGTCACCCTTATATTTTACCAAAGGATTCCATTGGCCTTTATTTTCGACAAATTCCAACGTATTATTTTGACCAATACAAACTGAATTAGTCCAAAGTAAAATGAATGATATAATTAAATTAACAGAGTACTTCAATCGACTTTCTTTTTTCCTTAATAAATAAGGATGGCTAAAACTATAAAAGGTTTAGTAGTAATGATTGTTAAAAATAATAATAACAACAATCAAACCAATAGTGTAGATGCTAATATTGAAGATAAAGAGGCTTAGGGAGGAATAATTTTTTTTATTTACGGGTTGAAATTTATGCTTAAGTACCAAATATTGCTTTGGTTATAGCAATTTGAAAGATATGTTAGGGATAGAATTTTATTTGGGGTTAATAATTCGCACAATACAAATAGAAGCCTGTTTTTTAAAAAGGTGTTATACTTTTGTAGCTTAAAGATTCATTACAACTGCATGATTAGGTGGGAATAATTCCAATACCTAATAACTGGATTTGATCGTAAATTTCTATTTTTTTATTTATTTGAATTAGAATCTATATTTAATATAAAAGCCTGCCTATTTTACCTTTTTCCCCGGCAAGAAATATCTTCTTCCCTTTACTTACCATGCATACATTAAATCCTTCAAGGCTAGCCCTTTTCCATTCTTTTTGTGCATTATCTGTGTAATCTACACCCGTTGGGCCGCAGGCTACAAGACTTTTATCATTAATTATTCGTACACAACTGCGATACCCGAAGGGAGGGCCTACAGTAGGGGTTCCCCATTTTTTACCGCAGTCATTAGAGAAGTAAAAATTATCAAAATAATCACGGGGTACTTTATAATCACCCCCTATAGCATAAAATTTATTTACGCCATCTGTAGCAAATGAATAGGCACCTCTTGTTTCTGTACCTTGAAGTATAGGAGTTGGAGCGCCTTTGCTTGTTTTACCCTCTCTAGCTACAAAATATAAAGTGCTGATGTAACCTCCTGTAATAAAGGCATATTCATAATCAGGATG
>JANPGE010000223.1:0-6108 GCA_031423805.1 Segetibacter sp.
TCATAAACAAATGATTTTCAGCAAGTTGCATTTTTATTTCTCAACAAAAAATCAAATCGTCTTAGGTGATTAATCGTTGCAAACTCAATATTGACAATACTTTCAAAGAACTAAGGGTGATAACAACGCAACGCTAATGAAAAAATGTATAATCTAAATCCACATCTAAAGTTACGCTTTAACTGTGGTATAACTTTAGGAAAATGCTTTCTAGTTCATGCTTATATCATCTTGCCTTGTTGATGTTAAATGCATTCCAATTAAGAAAAATAAATTATTTTTATCTTTAAGTGGATTAAATATGCGCTTACAAATTCTTGTTGTTATTGTATTTTTTGCCCTTTCGGGAAATGTGTTTGCACAGTCGAAAGAAGATACTATTACTTGCGATATAATTTGTCCCCAGTTTGCAGTAATTGACTTTACCAATACTATCTTCTTAAGTAAGAAAGCAACGTTGCAGTTGGATTCGGCAATGAAGATTGCAAAGCAATGGCCAATGTGTAGAATAATGGTGATAGGGTATGGAACCTCCAGCGTAGAGAGTCAGCAACATAGCTGGGACAAGGTTGCCTCGGTAATTCTTTACCTTAAGAAAAAAGGTATTCAAAAAGCAAGATTGATATTTGATCATGGTGAAGAGGGTAATCCTAACACTGTATGTATTTGGGGGACTAGGCGAGTTGGTGATGGTTTTTCATGGGTGCCACCACCACACCCCCAGTTTAGCTTGCATAAACGTAAGGTTACAGATTTTTATCACAAGTACCTTCCACTTCAGTAATACCCAGAGTTTTTTCAACCTTCCACTTAGCTTTTAAGAAAACACATTTACTTTTGACAAAATCGTTTTGCCCAATATGACAAGTATTTTCGATTTAAAAAACGTGTAAAATGGTCAATAACGATATAATGTCGAAGAGTGCGACCCCGCAAAATTGACGGGGCAAGCAGCCAATAAAGTGCCACATGGAATAAATGTCGGGACAGAAACCAACAAAACACAACTAAGCAACAAAACACAAAACCAATTAACGAATAAACCAGTTAACCAATTAACCAAGAAAATGGAATATAACTTCAAAGCAATAGAACAAAAGTGGCAACAGCACTGGAAAGATACGGATGCTTACAAAGTGGAAAATGACTTCAATAAGCCTAAGTATTATGTCTTGGATATGTTCCCGTACCCAAGTGGGGCCGGGCTGCATGTAGGGCATCCGTTAGGATATATTGCTTCGGACATTTTTAGCCGCTACAAGCGCTTGAAAGGCTTTAATGTGCTGCACCCGATGGGGTTCGACAGCTTCGGTTTGCCCGCAGAACAGTATGCGTTGGAGACAGGTCAACACCCGGCCGAAACCACCAAGAAAAATATCGCCACATTTAAAAGTCAGTTGGATAAGATTGGCTTCTGCTACGACTGGAGCCGCGAAGTGCAAACAAGCGACCCTAACTATTACAAATGGACCCAAAAGATTTTTCTGGATTTGTTTAACAGCTACTTCTGCAATACCTGTAAGCAGGCGAAGCCGATCAGCGAACTGGTAAAGAAGTATGAAACCAAAGGCAGTAGCAAATTCACAGCCGAGGAATGGAATGCCTACTCAAAAGCCGAGCAGGAAGATATTTTAATGAAACGCCGATTAGCTTTTTCATCCTTCGGAGAAGTTAATTGGTGCGAGGCATTGGGTACCGTATTGGCCAACGACGAAGTGGTAAACGGTGTAAGCGAACGAGGCGGACATCCCGTCGTTAAAAAGAAAATGCGGCAATGGTATTTGCGGATTACTGCATATGCGGACAGGCTGTTGGAAGGGCTGGAAAGGGTTGACTTTAGTGAGAGTATGAAGGAGATGCAACGGAACTGGATTGGGAGAAGTGAGGGAGCGGAAGTTGAGTTTAGCCTCACCCCCGGCCCCTCTCCAACAAGTTGGAGAGGGGAGGAACAACCGATGAAGCCTGGGGCTTCGAGTGCGGGGTTGTATCCAAAATATAAAGTGAACGATAGAGTGCAGTTTGAAAATGCACGGATAAACAGGGGGGCAAGCACGGCAGCAGAAGCATTGCTTTGGGAGCAGCTACGCAACAATAAACTTGGATATAAATTCAGAAGGCAGCATCCGGTAGAAGGCTTTATAGCTGATTTTGCATGTTTGCAAAAAGGGTTGATTGTTGAAGTGGACGGTGGCTATCACAATACCACAGAACAAAAAAAATATGATGAATTCCGAACGAGAGAATTGGAAGCTATTGGTTTCAAAGTCGTTCGCTTTTCCAACGAAGAAATAGAAGCAAACGTTTACACCGTCCGCGATAAAATAAAAGAAATAATAAAGGATATAGAAGTACCACAAACGGTATCCGCTTCCCCCCTCTCCAACCCCGTTGGAGAGGGGCCGGGGGTGAGGTCTCTGACAGTTTACACCACCCGTCCCGACACCATCTTCGGCGTGGACTTTATGGTAGTTGCTCCTGAACATGAAATTGTGCAGCAAATAACCACAGAAGCTCAAAAGGAGGAAATTGAAAAATACCTAACCTACGTAAAAAGCCGTAGTGACCGCGAACGACAGTCCGAAGTAAAACAAATTACCGGTGCTTTTACAGGTGCTTATGCTATCAATCCGTTTAATGGCGTAGAAATTCCCATCTGGATATCAGAGTATGTTTTGGCAGGTTATGGCACGGGAGCTATTATGGCCGTGCCTTGCGGCGATGAACGTGACTTTAAGTTTGCGCAGCATTTTAATATTCCCATCACCAATATCATTGGTGAACATTACAATGGCAAAGAAGCCAACCCGACCAAAGAAGCCGTGTTGCAAAACAGCGGTTTCTTAAATGGACTGCTGATGAAAGATGCCATTGGAGTAGCTATTGACAAGATAGAAGAAATGGGCATTGGCAAAAGAAAAGTGAACTACAAAATGCGGGATGCAGGCTTTAGCCGCCAACGCTATTGGGGTGAGCCTTTCCCTATCATCTGGAAAGATGGTGTAGCCACTCCACTGGATGAAAGCCAGTTGCCGCTGGAACTCCCACACGTAGAAAAATATGGCGCCGGCCCCGAAGGCGAAGGCCCGCTGGCGAACATTGAAGAATGGGTAAACACTCCCGAAGGCCGCCGCGAAACCAGCACCATGCCGGGTTATGCAGGTTCTTCGTGGTATTTTCTCCGCTACATGGACCCGCACAACAGCGAGGCATTTGTGGATAGAAAAGTAAGCGACTACTGGAACAGTGTTGACCTCTACATTGGAGGCACCGAACACGCCGTTGGTCACTTACTCTACAGCCGAATGTGGACAAAAGTCTTGTACGACCTGGGTTATATTGGTTTTGATGAACCGTTTAAGAAGTTGTTGAATCAGGGGATGATTCAAGGAAGTAGTAGGTTTGTGTATAGGGTAAACGCAAATTCGGATATTAATGATGTAATTTACCCTGTTGTCCTAGAAAAGCCTTTGTTTGTGTCCTCTTATTATTACAAGGACATTCAAGAAAAACTTGACAATAGAAAATTTGCTGGAGGTTACAGTTACGTTAATTCGGATGATTTTATAGTTGGGGATTCATACTATGATATCTTAAGCAAAATTCATAAGGAGAATCTTCCGCAATTTAATGGCGGTAGTCCAGATTTCTCTATTCAAAAAATTCATGTTGACGTAAATATGGTTGATGGCTTTGAATTAGACATAAAAGCTTTTAAAAATTGGAAGAATGGGGAATATGCTAATGCTGAATTTCTTTATGAAGAGGATGGCAAATACATCTGTGGCTCGGAAGTTGAGAAAATGTCCAAATCAAAATTCAATACAGTCAATCCAAATGACCTTGTTGATAAATACGGGGCCGACACTTTCCGCATGTACGAAATGTTCCTGGGCCCTGTAGAGCAAAGCAAGCCATGGGATACCAAAGGCATTGAAGGCGTTCACCGTTTTCTGCGCAAGTTATGGCGTTTGTTTTTTGATGAAATAAAAGGCAAGGTTTGGAATGAAGAAAAGGCAATAGCAGCTGAACTAAAAGTGCTCCACAAAACCATCAAGAAAATAGAAGACGATACAGAAAGGTTCAGCTTCAATACGGCGGTAAGTACGTTTATGATTGCTGTAAATGAACTGGCCGATTTAAAATGCAACAAACGTAAAATACTGGAGCCATTGGTTGTATTGTTAACACCCTACGCCCCACACATCAGTTCAGAATTGTGGAAGCAAATGGGCAATGAAGGCAGTGTATTGGATGCACCATTTCCAAAACTGGAGGAAAAATATCTGGTAGAAAGCAGCAAAGAGTATCCAATAAGTATAAATGGCAAGGTCCGCAGCAGCATCAACATTTCTCTAGATGCCAAGCAGCCCGAAGTAGAACAACTTGTTTTGCAAAATGAAGTGGTCCAAAAATGGCTGGAAGGCAATGCCCCCAAGAAGATCATTTATGTGCCGAATAAAATGATAAATGTGGTGATTTAGGAGACCATAGACAACAATAAAGCCACCGAACTTTCGGTGGCTTTATTTATCTTTATAAAAAGAAATTGTATGAAGATTTCAAAGGAAACATTAATGGCTTTGAGTGATGAAGAAAAGGTTCAGACAATTTATGAATTGCAGGAATTGCTACAGGCAAAAATCCCTAATGACTATCAGGATTCAGATGAAATTTCAAAAGAGGAAATAATCATGTTGGAGGCTGAATATGCCGAATACAAAAAGAACCCTTCATCAGCGATTCCTGGGGACTTGGCTATGCAAATGATTAGAGCTGCGAAAGATGGTTTATAGTTATAGCTTTTCAAAAAAAGCAATCAAGGATGCTTCAAATGCTGTGAAATGGTATAAGGAACATTCACTGTTGGCTGCTGAAAACCTTATTACAGAGTTAGAATATGTTTTGTTGAAAATAAGAACGAGCCCTTTGAGATTTAGGCTGGTTAGCTTGAATTTTCGGGCATTTAATTTCAGCACTTTACCATATCGATTATTTTACGCAGTAGAAGAAAATGAGGTTATAATTCTCCGCATTCGTCACGGTAGTCAAAAGCCGCTAAAGCGATTCCGATAAGTCATTTGCGGTAGTAAGAAAATCACTTCCCTAAGTCAAAAAACTTCGCTTTACTTTTACTCCATGAATCAGATTGCCGCGACTATTTCCAAACACTCCAATGAATTTGCACGGGTTGTTCCCTTTAATGCAACCACCTACCGTTTGCTTAAAATGGATTTTACTAAAGCCAACGCCAGCCTTACGGACGAAATACTCAACAACACCGAAAAATTTAGTGAATACGTCATGGAATTTTTGGGTGAAAAATATACTTACGGAATTGGAGGCTACAACGAGCACCGTACCATTTATGCCAGGAGTCATCACTTCGACAGCACCGAAGAACCACGCAGGCTGCACCTCGGTATTGATATTTGGGGAAAAGCGGGCACACCTGTTTTTGCGCCATTGGGTGGTTATGTGCACAGCTTTGCGTTCAATGATAACTATGGTGATTATGGGGCTACGATTATTCTTCAACACCAATTGGATAGTGTTTCATTTAATACCCTTTACGGACACCTTAGCCTCCGCGACCTGGATGGAATGCAGGAAGGTCGCTACATAAGCCGCGGTGTGGAATTTGCTCATTTTGGAGAGCCAAATGAAAACGGTCACTGGCCACCACATCTGCATTTTCAGATAGTGCAGGATATGCATCAACACAAGGGCGACTATCACGGGGTTTGTAAGTATTCAGAAAGAGAACATTGGCTCTCAAATAGTCCCGATCCCGATATTATATTGGGAATGATGCAGTTCATCTAGTTGGAAAATGAACAATTCGCTAAAGTCCTTCACTAAAATTTCTACATATAGACTTCCCTTTCTGACGAGGACACAATTAAATTGGTGTTATCATATAATGAATGGCACCCACTGAACTTTTATTTAGGGGGGTATTGTATAAACAAAAAGACCCTGTTGCATTGAAGCGACAGGGTCTTTTATAATAAATATGGCAGCTACCTACTCTCCCGGTTGGTGTACCAGTACCATCGGCCATGGGGGACTTAACTTCTCTGTTCGGTAAGGGAAGAGGTGAACACCCCC
>JANPGE010000224.1:0-38600 GCA_031423805.1 Segetibacter sp.
GATGCATGGCAGAATCCATCATTGTACAACATGGATAAGCAAGCCGGCGCACCACCCGATGATTTTGCTGTTAAAGGTCAGAATTGGGGTTTCCCAACCTACAACTGGCAAAAAATGAAAGAAGATGGGTTTGAATGGTGGAAGAATAGGTTCAAACAAATGAGTTACTATTTTGATGCTTTCAGAATAGATCACATTCTTGGGTTCTTTCGTATATGGAGTATTCCGCTTGATGCTGTTGAAGGAATATTAGGACATTTTGTACCTGCAGTTCCTTTGCACATCCATGAGTTTCACAGCAGGGGAATCTATTTTGATTACAACAGATATTGCAAACCATACATTACAGATGGTATATTGTCAGGTTTGTTTGGAGACGATGCAGAAAATATGAAAGCAGCCTATTTTGATTGGCAATTTGACAACCGTTATAGCCTGCAACCTGCATTTGATACTCAACGAAAAGTGGAAACCTATTTTGCAGCTATTGAGCAAAATGAATCTAATAAGAAAATAAAAGAGGGGCTCTTTGAACTGATATTAAATGTTATTCTTTTAGAACAGGAAAATTCTGGTGGACAGCAGTTTCATTGTAGAATTGGCATGGAGGGAACCATATCATTTCAGCATTTGGACAGTCACACCAAAAATCAATTGAAAGAGTTGTATCTGGATTATTTCTTTAAAAGACAGGATGATTTCTGGCGAAAGGAAGCCATGCAAAAGCTTCCTGAATTAAAGCGGAGCACCAATATGCTGGTGTGTGGCGAAGACCTGGGAATGGTTCCTGCGAGTGTACCGGGAGTAATGCGGGAACTGGCAATTTTAAGTCTTGAAATTCAGCGGATGCCGAAAGATCCTAAAAGGGAGTTCTTTCATCCCAACGATGCGCCTTATCTAAGTGTGGTAACACCAAGCACACACGACATGAGTACCATACGTGGTTGGTGGGAAGAGGATCGGGCAGCAACTCAACGGTTTTTCAACAATGAGCTGGGGCAATGGGGTACAGCACCTTATTTTTGCGAACCATGGATATGCCGTATCATTTTAATGCAGCATTTCTATTCGCCGGCTATGTGGAGTATTTTCCAGTTGCAGGACCTAATGAGTATAAGTGGTTCATTACGAAGAGATAATCCTGATGATGAACGAATCAATATACCTGCAAATCCTAAGCACTATTGGCGTTACAGGATGCAGGTTTCATTAGAGGGTTTGCTGGAGGAAGATGAATTTAACAATGAGATACTTGATTATGTCGCAAAAAGCGGAAGATAAATTAACCTAATGCTGTACAACAAAAAGGGATACAAACTAACCAGCAAAAGAAATAAAGAGCATAAAAGCAATAAAGATGAAATAGGAATTGTTAGTTATTAACCAATAAAAAGCCGTTGCAAATTTAAGTTTGCAACGGCTTTTTATTTATTGTTTAA
Source organism: Segetibacter sp. (assembly GCA_031423805.1). Taxonomy (GTDB): domain Bacteria; phylum Bacteroidota; class Bacteroidia; order Chitinophagales; family Chitinophagaceae; genus Segetibacter. The sequence continues at coordinate 1,440 of JANPGE010000224.1, forward strand.
TCAATTTTGTAGTATAATTTATTCCTTCACCGAGCACCTGGAGCGTAAATTGGCCTTTTGGTAATTGTTTCACTTCAGGTAAGTCAATAAGGTTTGTGCCCGGTTGAGTTCTAATTGATTGTGTAAGAATATTTTTTCCAAGCATATCAAACACTTTCACCACTACCCGTTTAGTTCCATCTGTTACCAGCCTTAACTGAACCTTGCCCTGGAATGGATTAGGGTAAGCAACTATTGTTGCAGGATCATGAACCAATCTGAATGATAAAACGGAGGATAAAAACTTACTGCCATTTTTCATCACTTGTTCTATCCTATAGTAAACATAGTCACCTGGTATATCCGTAATGGATTCCTTAAAGCTATACTGTGCTGAATTTACATTTTTGGCAGCAACTGTACTCGCATTATTAAAGTTTACCCCGTCATGACTTCTTAAGATGTTATAGTGTTCTACTGCTGATTCGTTCTGCACCTTCCATTCTAACCTTACATTATTGTTGATCAAATTACCTGTGAAGCTTACAATTTGCAATGGCAATACGCTTACGTTTCTCCAATCACGATTTGAAGCAGTAGAGACCGATTGAATCAAGACTACATAAGAACCTCCCGGAACAGGGCCGTTATAATTGCCTAAAGGTCCCATATTGCTCATGCCAACATTTCTCATGACAGATTGCCCGTCCCTTGTTGATAAGTCAAAAATGTCAAACCAATTCATTAGTCCATCTCCATCACTATCGCCGGAGCTTTCGATAGTAGCCTGATTAAGTGTTGAATTATTCTTATCACCTTCGTTCCTGTCGTAGGCGTTGTCATTGTCAGCATCCTGATCCTGGTAGTCAGGTGTTCCGTCAAAATCATGGTCATAAGGCGTTAATCCATCCCCTCCGATTCCATTAAAGAAATCATAAGGGTTATTGAGTCCATCACCATCAGTATCTAAGTCAACAGGCAATGTATAACTACTTGTTGCCTGAGATTCTATATTGTCTGTAATACCATCATTGTCGCTATCAATATCGTAGATGTCGACACGTCCTGCATTGTCTGTATTTGCCAGGTTAAGAGCCGGTAAAGATTTGATGGTCGTACACCAGCCATTAACAAGGGTACAACCCGAGATCATTCCTTTAGAATAAGTCACAGCCGTTATGCCACTTTCTGTTGCATCTGTTATACCATCACCATCACTATCGAGGTCAATAAAGTTGGGATAGCCGGCATTGTCTGCATTTCCACGGTAAGCATAGTACTCAGGTTTGCCATCATTGTTTGCATCTGGGCCAGTCAATACTAACACACCTGCAAGATTTTCTACCACTCCATTTCCATCAGCATCGCCATCGTACTGATTGCTCCATCCATCACCATCGGTGTCTGAAAAGCTATCAACCCGTCCATCATTATTAGTATCGGTGCCGTAGGCTTCTACTACATCGGGAATGCCATCATTGTCTGCATCAAGATCAAGGAAATTTGGAATGCCATCTCCATCAAAATCAGGTGCGCCAAGACCAAATCCTGAACCAGTCTCACCAGTATTACTTTGGTCAACATTTTGGCTTAAGCCATCTCCATCAGTATCCGAATAGTTATCAATGATACCATCACCATTTTGATCAACACCCAAAGATTCGATTACATCGGCTATGCCATCATTATCACTGTCAAGGTCCATATAATTAGGTATACCGTCCCCATCTGCATCAAGCGTAGCAACACATCCATTAGCATTTAAGGCGCCCCAATTAGCATCTTTATAGTTAGGAATACCATCATTATCATCATCTTTTGATGGGTCACTACCTCCTGGCGTACAAGTCCAGGATGTAGCACCTGCGCCACAGGTTTCCAGATAATCTGTTATGCCATCATTGTCGTCATCAATGTCTATTTCATCAATTATACCATCTCTGTCTGAATCCTTCTTAACAGTGATAAAAACAATAGCTGTATCGCACATTACCGGCATTCCCAGGTCGCATAAGCTGTAGATTAGTGTATCACGTCCGGAAAAAGATGGATTTGGAGTGTAAGTAAGCGCACCTGTTGCCGGGTTAATGCTCACTGTACCATTTGCCGGCGACCTTGTTATGGTAACACTTGCGGGATCAATATTATTATCAGGATCACTATCGTTGAGCAATATGGGTATTACTATAGCGGTTGCCTGCTTAGTGGTGGCCATATTGTAATTTGCTACCGGTGGCTGATTGGAAGTAGTAATGGTGATGTTTACAATTGCAGTATCACAATTATTATTGAGGTCGCACAGTTTGTATGTAAAGACGTCTGTACCTAAATAATTATTGGCAGGCGTATAAGTAAATGTACCAGCAGCATTCATTGTTACAGTACCATGCGCAGCACCACCATTTGCAGTTATGAGTGACCAGTTATTGCCACCATCAGCACCTAATTTATCATTGATGGAAGCATTTGCAGTTTTAGGTGTATTGATGGGTGTAGAGTAGCTATCATCTAATGCCACAGGGATATGCAATATAAATGGAACTGGTGTTGGAATACTGTCATTGGCAGGATCACCATCAAAATTTGCATCAGGTTGCACTCCATTTGTAGAGGTATCGGCTACGTTGATTCCTGTAAATGTAGAACCCTGTGCTACTGCCCTGTTGTACAGTACAGTATCACGGTTAGGAACAACAGTAAAAGAGATAAATACATTTCCCGAATCTCCCACGGCTATTGACTCACCGGCAGCTAAAATGTTGGATGTTCCGGTACCATTCCATGCAGAATTTGCAAATAAACTTCCTTGTAAGGCTTTAAAATTTGAAGGTGAAACGGTACTAAACTGGCTTACGACATTATCATAGATTTTTAAATTATTCAATCCAACATTTCCGAAGTTTTTCACCTTCAGTTCCAGTGTTATTGTGTTCATGCCATTGGTACTGTCGGTTACACTTACGACTCTTTTTGCCAAACCTATTTTTGGGTTTTGGAAAAATATAACCGGCGTAGGATTATTGTTATTGGTGGGGTTGCCATCGCCATCAGGATCTATGTTGGATCCATCCTGTGAGTTGTCAACCACATATCGATATGCAGGGCTCAATCCGTATCCTGTAACAGCGTTAAAGAACGGACCACCCAATAAACCAGGATTAACAGTCAATGTTAATCTTAACAATGCAGTTTCACCTGTTGCCAGGGTACCTGTGCCATTTAAGAGGTTATTATTACTGCTACCATTATAGCCACCGTTTGCAATAAGGTTACTCGAAGCTGGCTGCTGAAATACCGAAAGGTTGTTGACACTAAATGAAGTCGGCGAAGGAAATGCAGCCGTAAGATCATCCGCAAGCTGCAGACTGTTCAAGGGTACGTCACCCGCATTTGTCACCTTTATTTCATAGGTGAATGTGTAGGTATTGTTACCATTATTGGTGACTGCACCAGCTACTCTTTTTGCCAAACCTATTTTAGGATTTTCAACAAATTCAACCGGTGTGATTGTATCATTATTTCCCGGATCACCATCAAAATCAGGGTCAACATTATTACCCACTGTTGATGTGTCATTTACATTGGTACCGCCGGGAGATGTACCAGCACCATAAGCAAGGTTATTGTAAACACCTAACTTTTCGCCAGGTGTAACAGTTAGGTTTAAAGTGATTGTACCAGTACCTCCAACAGCCAGTGTGTTGGGTGTAGTTAGCAGGTTAGGGTTTACATTACCGTTGTAACTGTTGTTTGCGGTAAAAGGAGCAGAAGCAGATACACTGTTAACTGTATAATTGACTGCGCCAGAGAAAGTCTCATTGAGCTTATCCTGCACCTGAATATTTGTGATGGGTACATTGCCTGTATTAGAAACCTTGATACTGTAAGTGAGGCTGTAAGTACCATTGCCATTATTAACGGGTGTTGAAACACTTTTTGCCAAACCTATCAAAGGATTTTCGGAAAATGAAACAGGGGTGGGAATACCATTATTATTGGGGCCATCATTTTCAGGATCCATATCTGCACCATTGTTTGACACATCAGAGGTAGCAGTTCCCAGTGGACCATTAGCAGATGCTGTTGCATTATTATTATATACGCCAAGATTTGTTCCCGGAGTAACTTTAAAATACACTGTAACGGTACTGGTTGCACCTATTGCAAGTGTATTGGTTGCGGTTAATAAATTAGTATTTGTGGTACCATTATAAGAAGGATTCTTAGTTAGTCCGCTACCCGTAACGATGCTATCAATTGATAAAGGTTTGCCTGCAAATGTGGTCGAAAGGTTGTCAGCAATCTGTACATTATTTAGAGGTACATCACCACTATTTTTTATAAGAAAAGTATAAGCAACCTGGTATGTGCCATCACTTATGTTTACGGGTGTTTTGGTTAAGGTTTCTGCTAATCCTATTACCGGGGTTTCTGTAAATGTTACCGGAGTTGGAACAGAATTATTTGCAGGATTAGTATCATTATCAGGATCAGGGTTGGTGCCATTATCCGAATTGTCAGATGTAGCTATTCCACCAATACTTTGAGCGGTTGCGACCGCTGTATTGTTATACGTTGTGAGGCTTGCCGGACTAACACGAATTGTAACCACAATAGTACGACTGGTGTTTAAAGCCAGGTTATCTGTACCGGCAAGTAGATTGGTATTTGTCGTTCCGTTATAAGCATTGTTTACGGTCAATACACTGCTTGTAAGGCTTACGATAGTTGCCGGAGCTCCTGCAAATGTGGTGGAGAGATTATCGGTCACCTGCACATTTTTCAATGCTACATCGCCATAATTTTTTACCGTGATTGTATAAGTAAGGTTATACGAACCATCAAAATTATTAGTTGGATTTGATGTAACTTTTTTAGCAACTCCTATCAGTGGATTCTCAACAAATGTGACCGGTGTAGGCACACTGTTATTTCCCGGATTTCCATCAGTATCAGGATCTACATTGGTACCATTTTGCGACACATCTGTGACAGCCAGGCTGTTAGGATCTGTGGCAGTAGCACTAACAGAATTGTTATAAATACCAAGTTTAGTTCCCGGTGTTACGGTGACTGTGACTGCTATATATTTTATTTCGCCAACGGCTAAAGTACCAGTACCAGCAGAAAGAAGATTGGTATTTGTTGTGCCATTATAACTGCCATTGACATTTAATGAGCCACTTACAACGGAACCAACAACAGCAGCCGAAGAACCTGAAAATGTTGTTGCTATATTATCAGTCAACTGTAGATTACTTAGAGGGGTGGTTCCCTTATTTTCAATCCTGATATTGTAGGTTAAAGTATAGGTTCCATTCAAATTATTTACAGGGCCAACAGATATTGTATTCGCAATACCAAGGCAAGCATTTTCTACGGTAAACGATTTGCCTAGTTTACAACCGCTACCATCTGTAATGGTGACTGAATAATTCCCTGGAGCAACATTTACAAGATCTTTTGTGGTAGCATTGTTACTCCACAAATAGGTATAGGATCCACTACCACCAGTTGGGGTAATGGTGATAGAACCGCTATTGCCGGAAGCACAATTACTATTAACAACAACACCTGTTGCTGCTATAGCTGTAGGCTGTGTTACAGTACCGGATGCAGTAGTAGTGCACCCATTATTATCAGCAATATTTAAGGTATAAGTATTTGCAGCAAGTGAAGTAAGATCTTTAGTAACTGCACCATTTGACCATGCATAAGTGTAAGGAGTAGTACCGCCATTGACAGACGTAGTAATGGCACCATTCCCAGCCCCATTACAGGTTGCATTGTTAACAGTTGTACTTGCAGATAATGCAGCCGCAGGTTGACCAATAGTAACACTGCCCGATACAGTTGTGGATCCATCACTTACGGTAACGTTGTAGGTACCGGCGGCAAGTGAGGAAAGGTCTTGTGTTATTGATGTGAAGCCAGATGGTCCTGTCCAGGCATAGGTATAAGAACCGGTGCCACCACTTACTTCCAGGTCAACTGTACCGGAACTAACATTGAAACACTTACCATCAGTCTTTGTCAATGATAAGATCACAAGACTACCACCAACATAATTAACAGTAAAGTTTTTACTAACAGAACAACCGTTAGCATCATTAACAACAACAGTATATAATCCATTTCCCAGACTATTTACATCTTCGGATATAGCACCTGTTGACCAGGCATAGGTATAAGGCGAAGTGCCTAATGAAGGTGTTATATCAACTGCTCCATTATAAGCACCGATAGGATTTTCGTTTGTAACGTTGCCAGACACACTAACCGCTGAACCAGCCGGTTGAGTAATAGTGATAGTCGCAGAAGCACTACAACCATATTTACCGGTAACGGTGACAGTATATGTACCCGCGGCAAGACCTGTAATATCTTCAACAGAAGCAACATAGCCGGATGGACCTGTCCAGGCATAAGTATAAGGACTTTTACCGCCGGTAACCGTAAGGTCTAAAGCGCCGGTTTTAGCATTGCGGCATAGCACGTTAGTAGCAACATTCGAAAGTTGAATTTTCTCCACATTCACATCAATACATTGGTTGGTACCATTACCACAATTGTTAGTCGCTTTTGCGCAAAGTGTATATGCACCGGCCGTTACACCGTTCCAATCAATAGTGATGCTGGTTGTAGTAGTGATTGGATTTGGCAAAGTACCAGTATAGGTACTTGTTACCGTTGCCCCTGCAGGGATTGTCCAGATATATTGAGTAGCGCCTTGAACAGCATCTACCGTAAAAATAGCTGTTGATTGCTGGCATACTTCAGATACGTTTGACACACTTATCGTGACTATTGCCGTGGAGCACAATGCAGGAGCCGGTGTGCCATTATCACAAATTTGGTAAGTCAATACATCTGTTCCGGTACTACCGGCAAAAGGAGTATATGTGATTGTCTTATCAGCATTGACTACTGCCGTACCGTATTTTGGAGCAACAATTATAGTCGGTGTTTGCAGATCACCATCTACGTCTGCATCATTGGCCAGAATATTGATCTTGACTACATCATCATTGGTAGTAACTGCAATATCATTTGTTGCTGTCGGCGCATTATTGATGGCTGAAAATTTTACTGATACATTTCCAATGCTAAACAACCCCGTTGCGATTTCTGTCACCCTGTATTTAAAAGTTGTTGACTGGTCCTCCGCCATTGCCCCCGGTGCAAACTGTATGGTTTTTGCTGCATTTACAGTTGCAGTGCCAAACAGCGGAGCTACCTCTATAGTCACATTATATTGTGCAGTATTTGCAGAGAGAAATCCTGCTAAATCAGCATCCGTATCGTTAGATAAAACAGCCAAAGCTGTAGAGCCCGCTATGTTATAATTATCTGCCACCGCTACCGGTGCATTTGCCACTGTGACTGCCAGGGTATTACTAACAGCGGCAGCCGTATAATTTAGGTTGTCTCTTGCGCCTTCTACCCTTGCCGTGTTATTAAGCGGATTAGTATTGGTAAGCACCAAAAATGTTATTGTTACGTTGGTAGTGGCACCTGCTGCCAGCGACCCTGATAATATATTAGTCCAACTGATCACCCCGCTGGCTGTAGTTGTTGGGGTAATAGAAGCAGAGACATATTGTAATGAACTGGCACTAAATATATCCTGTAGCGGCAGGGTAGCAATAGGTGATAAACCTGTATTTGTGATTGCAATGTTGTAAACAATATTATTGCCGACAACCAGTGCTCCTGCCGGAGATGTTTTAGCAACTGCAACAGTTACTGCCGGCCTTACTATCGTAAAGTTTGAAGTGAACGAATGGGTGACAGTATTTTCTGTTCCTTCTTTTGCAGTACCCTGTATGGTATAACTACCGCTAATTGTAGGCGTCCAGACATACTCGTAGGTACGGGTACAACCTGCTGTGGATACTGATATAGCCGATAGGTTGGCACCTCCATTTAACTTGTAATCGAGGGCTGTGATATCAGCAAAACCAAATGGATCACTCACTACCGATCGGATATAATTGGTAACGCCAATTGCACGTTGTGTAACTAGGGTACCTCCGCTAAATGCTGCATTGTACACATCAACACCATTTACATTTATATAACTTGAGGTCGGAAGTCCTACGTAAGAAATTTTATTTGTTGCATCAAAGTCAATACGAATATCAGCAGCGGCATAATTACTCGAAATATTAAGCGTCAAAGCTTGTCCTGCCAAAATAGTTACATCTGCTCCAAGAGTTGTTGTCCAGGTAAGTGTTCCTGAAGTACCGCTTGCTCCCAGACCACTGTTAGTTGCAGTTGTGATATTAGCGAATGAGATGCCACTAACCGACAAATCTGCAATAATCGGTAGGGTTGCTCCACTTGCAGTATTTGCAACCACATTTGCATTTGCTACTATAGTAATTGGCTGTCCTGCTTTGACCGTCAAATTGCTGCACATTACCGGGTTTTGAGCGAATGTGGCATATGTCACCAACCCTTTTATTCCTACACCCACGGTCACCCATGCGGAAGACAAACCGGTCCAGGCCATATTGGTGGTGGCCGCAGCAGTTGCAGATGCCTTGTAACTTGACCGGATATCTACACTGTTTGTACCTGCTGAAAACAATTCTGTTTGTCCGGTTCCTGCTGCAAATAAATTGTCCTTTACAGCCACTGCATCTATCACAATATCACCTGATTGCGATGGTACATTAAGAGAAGATGCAGCAGTAACGCCGGATGCATTTGCAGTGGTTAAAAAAGTTGACCCCTGGTCAACATTGTATAAACAGGAATATCCAACTGTTGCTTCCAAACTATTGCCGGCTGGCCAGTTAATAGTAAGTGTACCAGAGGAAGCTGCAACATTTTTCAAATACCAGAATTCAATTTTAAAACCTGCACTCACAGCCTCGGTCAATTTTATAAGAGAAACACCACCACAGCTTACAGCAGAAACAGCGTTATTGGCACCTACCACCGATCCAATACTTACCATTAACAATCGATTGGTTCCGGTGGGTGTAAAGGCAGCACTTGTAAGCGATCCTGTTGTTGATCCGCCACTGGAAGTTTTTACATTTCCATTGACTCCCAATATGGCCGATTGTTTAGATAGCGTTGGTGATGATGTAAACGTACCTGATGTGGGTACTACTCTGCTTAATCCATTTCCTGATTTTAGATAAAGCCTTTTATTTACAATTTGCCCTTCAGATGACAATGATACAAGTATCAAAAGCATTGAAACGGCAGCCAGAATGGCTCTTTTTATCTTCGGGAGGAATAGTATATTTTTCATGGTCTTTGTAGTTACATTTAGCATCAGCTAATAATGATTTAGTTTTTGATAATTGCTGATGGTGCAGGTGGAACGTTTTTAGGATTTACGGCATAGCAAACTGCATCGCTACTGCAACTGGTATTGTTTGCTTTTACACACAGTGTAGCAGGAGTGGTGGTTGTCCAACTGATAGTGATACTATTGGTACCCTGTCCACTGATGATCGTTCCGTTCGTTGGTACTGTCCATTGATAAGTCAATGTTCCCGACTGCGGCACGGTATAAACTGTGTTTATATTGATACAAGGATTGCTGTTACCTGTTATTGCTCCCGGAGCTGCCGGTTTGCAATCAGTATCGTTGCAATCTATGTCGCCATCATTGTCATTATCTGTCCCATCACTGCAATTTTCAGGCTCATAAATATTTTTAGTAACTGAAGTTGTACAACCATTTGCATCTGTTATTACAACTGTATAGGTACCATACTTTAGTGCTGTCAAATCTTTGGACATACTGGTAAAACCTCCCGTCCCTGTCCACGAATATGTATAAGGAGCCGTACCACCTGATACAGATAATGTGATAGACCCATTGCCAACGGCTGGATTAGGGTCTGTATCATCAACTGTAACGGCCGAAGCAGTAATTGCTGTAGGTTGAGTAACTGTATAGTTAAATGTAGCAGGACAATTAGTAGCATCTGTAACTATAACGGAATAATTACCTGCCGGAATGTTTGTAAGATTTTGAGTTGTTTTACCATTGCTCCACAAATAGGTAAATGGTGTATTACCCGATACTGGTGTAATTATAAGGGATCCTGTTGACTTGCCATTGCATAAAACAGGATTGTTAACTGCTGAAATGTTTATCGGAGTAGCGGCAGCTACAATAGCAGTCGTACTGGTTTTACTGCAACCTGCTGCATCAATTATATAGGCAGTGTAAGTGCCAGGTGCAAGACCCGTTATTACCTGGCCTGAACCTGCAAAAGGGCTACCATCTTTTGTCCATGATATAGTGTAAGGTGCAGTACCACCAACTATCGTTAGATTGACTGAACCATTAGCACCCGAGCAACTTACTGCGCTACTTGTGGATGCCGCCGTAATTTTTGGAAGAGCAGGATCTGTTGTTACATAAATTGGCAAACTATTTATTGGGCAGCCACCGGGTAAGATCATAGTGACCAAATAAGTACCAGGTTTATCAACGGTGATACTTGTTCCTGTTGTTGTTCCTACAATATTGCCATTAGTTGTTGACCATACATAGGTAACGTCTGTCCTGATGGGGTTCGCAGTCAAAGTTGTACTCGGATTATTGCACGATAGCGTACCATTTGCCACCACAATACCGGTGGAAGGTTTAGCCCATGCATAAGGTCCGGCAAAATCTTTTAGCTGTGCTGTAAAAGAGTTTGAAGCTCTTGTTTTTACAATAAATGTTCTCCATGGAAATGTACAAATATCAAGGGCGGCATTTATGATCAGGTAATTATCCAATCCAAGCGACGTCATGTTAAGTCCTACTTCTGATACAGAGTATGGGATGTAAGACGTTCCGAAAACATTTGATTTTGTATTTCTTGTTCCCCAGGGTGGTGCAAGTGGTAGTTGATAGTCATCATTTACAAATCCACATACCTGTGCTCCCGCATGAGGGATGATAGAAGCATAACCGAATAGTGCGCCATTAAATGCACCGTCAAAATCAGGCCCCCAGCTAAAACTTGCAGGCGTCTTACTGGTATAATCTGCCCTGCTTGTCCACACACGTACCTCAACACCCGGATTACTGCCCCCATTTGTAAGTGATACATTGAAGATGATATCGCCCAGGCCAATGATATTGCCACCATTATCAAACTTAAAAGCGGTGTGACCTAAATCAGGCCCACCGGATGAAAATTTGGAAGGGGAAGCGGTATAAGTTACCGGTTTAATAAAAAATTCAAAGTCCATATAAGCATCCCCACCAGGTTCTGCACGATTGATAAGTCCGGTGAACCAAAGGTCATTTATGTTAGCATCTACATCTACATTTCTAAACATGTGACCCGCTACATCAATAAGGTCATTTTTTCCCAATACATTGTGTGTGCCTGTTGCCCAGATTGCAGGGTCTTCGCCATTTTTGCTGGCAGTAACATATGCAGTTTCATCATCGCCACCGCTGCCGCCAAAGTGATCTCTTGCCCAAACAGCATCCACCAATCGCTTGTATTTTTTTCTTACGCCACCTACAAAGACTTCATCAGTATAGCTTGCCAAACCGCCATTTTGCCTGGCTTCGTAAGTCGGATTGTTATTATTCTGAAGCAGCGTTTGAATAGCTGCTGTACCAGTCTGGTCAATGATATTACGACCGGTTGAATTTTTAAACCAGTCAACATTTCCCGCAGGGGGAATGATTGCTCCAGAGCTAAAAGTAGTATTGGCATATAAGGTAGAGTTGATACCAACATCTCCTGCCACACAACCTGTAGCACTTATTTGTGCGTAGGCAGGGGAACAAACCAAAAAAACAAATGCTACTTTGAAAATAGCTTTGATGCCAAGGTGGAAAAAAATGACAGGTTCGATTCTTGAATTAATTTTCACAAGTGGGGATTTAAGTCTTTTAAGCTTCTATGGAGGTACAACGTTCCAACATAGAGTAATATTGTTGCCAAATAATAATGTCTTGCTCAAAAAAGACTTAAGTTTGTCATAACATAAAATCAAAATTGCTGATCAGTTAAGAGATAAAGTTGAATATGAATGCAGACCCAAGCCAACCGTTTCACCCGTGTTTTGACAAATGGAACCGCAGTATGAATGGTGTTGGGTGAAATGGTAGTAGTTGCGATTGTAAAATTTGGTGCCATCCAAACGAATGGTGAAATGTTAGTTGGCATGATAGCCATATAATGAAAGCTGAACGATATCTCAACCAAACAAAAGAAGAATAGCTTATTTACACAGTTCCGTCAATATTCTCCAATTCACTTGAGTTTGGGTATTTATAAGTGTCATGGATGTAAACGAAAAATTGTTTACACCGCCCAAGGTCGTTCTAAAAGTTGTCTTGCCAATACGAGTAAGACTAAAGTTAAATTATATGTGCTGGGAAAAAGGAACCAGCCTTTTAAAGACATCAAGTAGTAGCATCTTCTGCCACGATTATGATTATAACCACTTGTACTTTTCGGCTAATCTTTCTTTTTGGTTTTTGGCTATAGGGAGGGTTTCGCCGGTAATCATAGTTAATTCGCAGGTGTTTCTGTTGAGCTGTTTTACGTGATTAAGGTTAACGATATACTGGCGGTGTACCCGCAAAAAGTGGTCTTCTTCCAAAATTTCCTCTATATCTTTAAGAGATTTGGAAACAATAAAAAACTTTTTGTCTTTTAAAATCAGTTTTGAATAATTGTTGCTGGCTTCAATCAATACAATCTCATTGATTTCTATAAAACAGACGCCGTTGTGAACCGGGATTGCAATTTTTGTTATGGGCTCACCCCGCAATTGCTTTTGCAACATTTTGAGTTGTGCGGCAGTTGGTGGAACACGGCTTTCAGCTTTGGAAACAGCTTCGGTTAACTCATCTATCTCCACTGGTTTCACTAAAAAGTCAAGAGCATTGAAACGAAATGCTTTCATTGCAAATTGGCTGTATGCAGTCACAAATATAACACTTAAATGGAGGTGCGAAACTTTTTCAAGCAGCTCAAACCCATTTATAACAGGCATTTCAACATCTAAAAACAAAAGGTCAGGTTTGAGGAGTTCAATATTCTCCAAGGCCTCTACACTGCAAGTGTATGATGCTGCCACTTCTACCTGCGGACAGTGTTTGAGAAGTTGCCTCCTCAGCAGGCTCACACTGTCGGGTTCATCGTCCACAATGACTGTTTTCAATTTAATCATTCTATCGGTATTTTAATGGTAACGGTGGTTCCGGCCGGTGCTCCATCATTATCAAAGATATCAGTGATGGTAACATTAGCACCGGTTTTATACTTTGTGTTGATCAAGGCCAGCCTTTCGGAGGTTACTTTCATTCCAAAAGACTTATGCTTGGTGGCCGTTTTACTCTTTAATAATTCAGATTTCGTTCGTCCTATTCCATTGTCTGTAATATTGACCACAACAATTGATTCGCTTTCTTCCAGACCAACGGTAATATCAATTTTACCTCCCTCTTTTTTTTGCATTAAACCGTGCCAAATGGCGTTTTCAACATAAGGTTGCAATAGCATGGGGGGTATTTTAATGTAATCTGCATCTACATTTTGGTCGACCCTGATGGAGTATTTCAACTTCTCTTTAAACCGCATGGCCTCCATATCCATGTACAAACTCAGCGCAGTCAGTTCGGCTGATAGCACGATACTGTCAACCCTGGAATTTTCCAGCACCAGGCGGATCAGCTTCGAAAACTTGGAAAGGTATTCCGACGCTGCTGTTGTATTGTTCTCTTCGGTATAGTGTTTTATTGAGTTAAGACAGTTAAATATAAAATGCGGGTTCATTTGCGACCGCAATGCCGACATCGAAATGTCTCCAAGCTGCCGTTGAAGATCACTTTCTTTTTGCTGCTGTAGCAGCTTTTCTGCTACTACCTGGTTTCTTAACCTGATTCTTTGCAATCGGGCTCTGTAAAAAAAATAGAGCACTATAAAGCTGAAGACTCCCAATCCTATCAAAAGATAAATAAATTGTTGCCGCCGCTGAAGTCGAGTGAGTGTTTTCTCCTGGGTAAGTGATTTTACCCGTGCTGCCTGCAGTTGTTTTTCGTTTTCGGACAATGTCAACTGTTTTATTTTACCCTGTTTTTCGAGTTGTTCGTTTTCCAATGAAGACTGTGTACTTAAAAAGGCAAGATGCTGTAAGTCTGTTTCTTTATTGCTTAGTTCCAGTTCTTTGTTGCGCAGTTCCAGCCTGTTCTTTCCCAGCAGTATTTCCTGCTGCTGTTGCGTGGCGAGTAATACCTGTTTTTCGAGCTTTCCTGATGTTACCTGCTCCACTAATTTCATTGAATCTGATTGCTTATCAAATTCATATTGCATCACAAGGCGTGCTACTTTCTTTTCGTTTTGATTGTTTTCGATGCTGTCACGGAGGCCAATGTATCTTTTATAGGCCTCAAGGGCTTTTGCATATTCACGATTGCGTTCATGAGTTATGCTTAGATACTGCCATGCAAAGCGCTGATTGAGGGTATGGCCGACTTCTTCTGATAGCACCCTGCCTTTATTGAGGTAAGCTAATGTGTTAGTATATCGATTGACCGGATCTATTCCAACTTTCCTGAGCATAGAATCAGGGGCATTGTCACACCAGTGACCCATACTTATTTGTATAAGGCCTAAAGCTTTTTTGTCATCTTGTTTTTGGGCTATTACTAAACCTTTTTTAAAAATTGCCCAAGCTTGTGCGAAATTACTCAAATCGGAGTATAGATTTCCGAAGTTGCTCAGCATCGAGGGATTAGCCGGGTTTCCTAATTGTTCGCTGGTTTTAATAGATTGTAGGTAATATTTTTCGGCTTTATCTGTTTGTTTAAGCCCGGCATAATCTTCCGCAATACTTGATAACATAACGGATGAATCTTTTGTGCGTAGAGTCCGCATTATAACCAGTGCTTTTTCATGGTATTCCAATGCCTTTTGAAAGTTGCTTAAATTAATATAAATAAACGCAAACCCTGTAAGATTGGCTAACACATATTGTGTCACACCATTTTGTCCGCTCAACTGCAATGATTGTTCAAAATAGGTTAAAGCTATAGGATATTCGCCCATAATACTGTAGACTGTACCAACCCCATATATTGCCCCTGCCAATCTTTTTATATCACCGTTTTCTTTCCATATTGCTGCCGCTTTTTGATACATCTCCAGGGCCTTTGGCATGTTCCGTAAACCTTTATAAGCACTTCCGGAATTGAGATAATTTTTAGCCCTGCCACTTTTGTCTGCTAACTGTTCGTATAAAACCAACGACTTATTGTAATAGGATAGTGCTTTATCATTATCATTTAGGTTCAAATAAATGTCCCCCATGGCGGTCAGGCAGGGCGCCAGTTCCTGCTTATAGCCGAGTTGCTCAAACCGGTCAAGCGATAATTGCATGAATACTAATGCCTGTGTACGATCACCGTAAAAATTCAACGCCTGGCCTTTTGTCATGTATGCCCTGGCGAGACCGACCCGGCTATCTAATTTTGTGCCCAGCATTATTGCTGTGTCTGCCACCTTTTGTGCTAATACATAATTGGATAGAAGATATTGTTGTGAAACCTGGTTCAGCAAAGAGAGTTTTATGGAATCATCTTTCTTATAACTATGCAGTACTCTTAGCAAAGAATCAAGCTTTTGTCCGCTAACCGATAGCATGCTTAGCGACAAAAGCAGCAAAAAAATGTATTGGTGTATGTGGCGCATAATTTTCTTCAATTAAAATAAGCGGCCAGACAGGGCACCTCTATCACAATGAACACATTTGCATTACACTACTACACCTTGCCCTGCGATCCGCAGTATTTACTTGTAAGATATATAAAAAATTCAGGCCACGTTCGGAAATCAATTTACTACAGTTGAAAATTACCCATTAAATGTTAGTATTTCCTTTCCAATACCCATACAGGACTGGTCTAAAGAAAAGCCGTGAAAAATAGAAAATTCCCCAATAATCATAAAGAATGAATCTGCTTTTTGAACCAAATGGCGTTGTCCAAAAAATCCCCACATAGAAAAACAGACTATTCAACCTGCTTTTAGTGTTGTTCACATAGGCTGCCCTCACTCTGGAGGGTAATTAAAGGTAGGTTTACTTACCAAAGACTATAGCAGGCAATACACTGCAATTCTTTACGCCAATCATCCTTTTCGTTCATTGTTATTTAACCAATAAAGAACAATTATGAATCTACTTTCACCACGGTGCATTGCAAAGGGTTTTACTTTTTCCCTGCTGTTTTTCTTCTTATTTGTTACTGCGGCCAATGCGCAGAATGAAGTCAAAAGGCATCCCGCCTTTGGCGGAACAAAAGGCAAATATGTTGCTGCAAAGCAAACCCTCACTTACCAAATCATACCCGCAGAAGCCAACACGTTTGGCTACGACATTTTAAGTGATAATAAGAAGCTGATACACCAGCCATCGCGACCGGGACTACCCGGCAATAAAGGCTTTGCCAAAAAGCAGGATGCTGAAAAAGTGGCAAAGTTGGTTGTGCATAAGCTTGCCCATAACATTATGCCGCCCACTGTTGAGAAACGGGAAATGGACTCTTTGAAAGTCTCCTTATAGCTCCTGTTGTTTCTTAAAAATTATCCAATTCATAAACATATTGCCTACATCCATTAACACACAAACCATTACCATGAAATCACTTTTTACATTAAAAACCAGAGCGCTTCTTGCCTTCTTAATCTTTTTGTTTTGTACCCAGGTGGCACAGGCGCAATGCACCATAAGTGTAACGGCAAACCCGACTGCTATTTGCAGCGGAAGCAATTCGGTGCTTACAGCAGTTGCTTACCCGGCTGCAAATGGAACAGTGCCTTCTGGTTATTGCACTTCAGCGCTCACCAGTTCAAATACTTGTGGCGGCACCAATGTATTAACTCATGTTGATGTTTCTACTTCCACACTTAATAACAATTCTGTTTGCACTTACACTGCCGCAACAGGAGCGTATAATAATTACCCTTTTTCGGGAAGTACCACAGCTAGTTTGATTGCCGGTCAATCTTATAATATTTCTGTGACAACCATTACTGCAGCTATAGTTTCGATGTGGATAGATTATAACAGGAACGGAACTTTTGAGTCAACAGAGTGGGTTCAGGTGTACGTGTCAGGAAGCAGTGGTACCGTAGCTTTTACGGTGCCATCGGGTGCCACGCCGGGTGTCACGAAAATGCGGGTACGTTCCAGAAGTAACGGCAGCGCTAACGGAGCTACAGATGCCTGTACTTCATTTGCTTCAGGCTCTACAGATGATTATACAATTAAAATAGGAACAGCAGCAATTACATGGAGTCCTTCTACTTTTTTATCAGCAACTTCAGGTGCAAGTGTAACTGCTACGGCAGCAACTGCCACCACCACCTACACTGCCACTGCCAACCCTGCAGGGTGTACAGCAAATGGTACAGCAACATTAACGATAACTGCTAACACAGCAAGTGCAGCATCTTCATCATCTACAGCATGTATCAATACAGCACTTACAAACATCACCCACACCACAACCGGCGCAACCGGTATAAGCAATAGTGGTGTATCAGGAGCGAATGGTTTACCTGCAGGCGTGTCTGCAAGCTTTGCATCTAACCTCATTACCATCAGTGGCACACCGACAGCATCCGGCGTGTTCAATTATTCTATTCCTCTTACAGGCGGTTGCGGAACGGTAAGTGCTGTTGGTACAATAATAGTCAAGAACAGCCCAGCCACCACTATCACCGGCAATACACCTTTTTGTGCCGGAGGAAATACAGTGCTCAACTCCAATGCTACAGGCGGTGCAGGAGGAAGTGTCACAGCTACTTCAGGGGGAGGAAACCATTCCTTGTTTTTGAAGAATGACGGCACCGTGTGGGCAACCGGATATAATGGCAATGGTCAGTTGGGCGATGGAACCACTACGCAAAAAACTACACCCGTTCAGGTGAGCGGACTAAGCGGTATCACTGCAATAGCGGCGGGACTGTCTCATTCTTTATTTTTGAAGAATGACGGCACCGTGTGGGGAACGGGACGTAATAACAATGGTCAATTGGGTGATGGAACCACTACGCATAGAACCACACCCGTTCAGGTGAGCGGACTAAGCGGTATCACTGCAATAGCGGCGGGACAAAATCATTCGTTGTTTTTGAAGAACGACGGCACCGTGTGGGCAACCGGATATAATGGCAATGGTCAATTGGGCGATGGAACCGTTACGCAACGAACTACACCCGTTCAGGTGAGTGGGCTAAGCGGCATCACTGCAATAGCAGGAGGATTTGCGCATTCTTTGTTTTTAAAGAGTAACGGCACCGTGTGGGCAACGGGATTTAATGCCTATGGTCAATTGGGCGATGGAACCGCTGCGGATAAAACTACTCCCGTTCAGGTGAGCGGGGTAAGCGGTATCACTGCAATAGCAGTGGGCGTATCTCATTCCTTGTTTTTGAAGAATGACGGCACCGTGTGGGTAACGGGATATAATGGCTATGGTCAATTGGGCGATGGAACCCTTGCGAATAAAACTACTCCGTTTCAGGTGAGCGGACTAAGCGGTATCACTGCAATAGCAGCGGGAGCAGTAGCAGATCATTCCTTGTTTTTGAAGACTGACGGCACCGTATGGGCAACGGGAAGAAATAGCGAAGGCGAATTAGGCGATGGAACCGTTACGCAACGAACTACACCCGTTCAGGTGAGCGGACTAAGCGGTATCACTGCAATGGCAGCAGGACAATACCATTCGTTGTTTGTAAAGAACGACGGCACCGTGCGGGCAACGGGATATAATACCGATGGCGAATTAGGTGATGGAACCACTACAAACAAATCTACAGCCGTTCAGGTGAGTGGATTGCCTGTTAGCGTTACTTCTTATCAATGGAGTATCGGCGGCAGTAGCATAACAGGTGCTACGGCTTCAACTTATGCCGCAACAACAGCAGGCAGCTATACAGTGCAGGTAACCAATAGCAATGGTTGCAGCATAACCTCTGCGGCAACAATAGTGACAGTTATTGCTAATAACACTTCAACTGCTGCATCTTCCACACCAACATTATGTATAAATACAGCAATTACTAACATTACACATACTACAACAGGTGCAACAGGCATAAGCAATACTGGAGTATCCGGAGCTAATGGTTTGCCT
Organism: Segetibacter sp.; assembly: GCA_031423805.1. Taxonomy (GTDB): domain Bacteria; phylum Bacteroidota; class Bacteroidia; order Chitinophagales; family Chitinophagaceae; genus Segetibacter. Next base: position 20,554 of record JANPGE010000224.1, read on the forward strand.
ACAGGCGTGTCTGCAAGCTTTGCATCAAACACTATCACTATTAGTGGGACACCTACAGCCTCAGGTATATTTAACTACAGCATACTCCTTACAGGTGGTTGCGGTTCTGTGAGTGCTATAGGTACAATAATAGTCAAAAGCAGCCCTGCCACCTCTATCACTGGCAATACCTCATTTTGTGCCGGAGGAAATACAATACTCAACTCCAATGCCAGCGGTGGTGGTGGAGGCAGTGTTATGGCCACTTCAGCGGGATATTACCATTCATTGTTTTTAAAGAATGACGGCACTGTGTGGGCAACCGGGTATAATGGACGGGGTCAATTGGGCGATGGAAGCACTGCGCAAAAACTTATACCTGTACAGGTAAGCGGGCTAAGCGGTATCACTGAAATGGCAGGGGGAGAAAATCATTCGTTGTTTTTGAAGAATGACGGCACCGTATGGGCAGCCGGATATAATGGCTTTGGACAATTGGGCGATGGAGGCACTACGGATAGAACTACACCCGTTCAGGTGAGCGGACTAAGTGGTATCACTGCTGTTGCTGCAGGATATAACCATTCGTTGTTTTTGAAGAATGACGGCACCGTGTGGGCAACCGGAAAGAATGAGCGTGGTCAATTGGGCGATGGAACTATTACGCAAAAAACTACACCTTTTCAGGTGAGCGCACTTAGCGGTATCACGGCAATAGCGGCGGGAGGATATCATTCGTTGTTTTTGAAGAATGACGGCACCGTGCGGACAACAGGATTTAATAGCGAAGGCCAATTGGGTAATGGAACCACTACCCAAAGCACTACACCTGTGCAGGTGAACGGGCTAAGCGGTATCACTTCAATAGCAGGAGGAATATTCCATTCTCTGTTTCTAAAGAATGACGGCACCGCGTGGGGAAGCGGATATAATAGCTATGGTCAATTAGGCGATGGAACCACTTTGCAAAGAACTGCACCTGTGCAGGTGAGCGGTCTAAGCGGTATCACTGCAATAGCGGGGGGCGAAAATCATTCTCTGTATTTGAAGAATGACGGCACCGTGTGGGCAACCGGAAAGAATGAATATGGTCAATTGGGCGATGGAACCGTTACGCAAAGAACTACACCCATTCAGGTGAGTGGGCAAAGCAGTATCACTGCAATAGCGGGAGGAATATATCATTCATTGTTTTTGAAGAATGACGGCACCATGTGGGCAACGGGATATAATAGCAATGGTCAATTGGGCGATGGCACCGCGACGAATAAAAGTACACCTGTGCAGGTGAGCGGGTTTGCTGTTACCGTTACCTCTTATCAATGGTATATCGGAGGCAGTAGCATAACAGGTGCTACGGCTTCAACTTATGCCGCAACCGCAGCAGGCAGCTATACAGTGCAGGTAACCAATAGCAATGGTTGCAGCATAACCTCTGCGGCGGCTACCGTAACAGTTACTGCAAACACTGCAACCCCTGCAATAACAGGAAGCTATTGTGCAGGTAATACAACAATCACGGGCACCAGCACAGAAGCAAACGGAACAACAATTAATGTTTATAAAGCAGGCACCACATTAATAGGGACAACAACGGTAACCGCAAACGCATGGACTGCAACAGTAAGTGCGGTAGCAGGCGGTGATGTAATAACAGCCACTGCAACAGCAACAGGCAAATGTATAAGCGCTGCTTCAGGCTCAGTTACAGTACAATCCAATACTGCATCACCTGTTGTAACAGGAACTTATTGTGCAGGTGGAACAACAATAACCGGCACCAGCACAGAAGCAAACGGAACAACAATCAATGTTTATAAGGCAGGCAGCACCCTAATAGGAACAGCAACAGTAACTGCAAACGCATGGACAGCAACCGTAAGTGCGGTAACAGGTGGGGATGTAATAACAGCTACTGCAATAGCCACAGGTAAATGTGTAAGCGTAGCTTCAGGTTCAGTTACAGTACAATCCAACACCACATCACCTGTTGTAATAGGAACTTATTGTGCAGGTGCAACAACAATAACCGGCACCAGCACAGAAGCAAACGGAACAACAATCAATGTTTATAAGGCAGGCAGCACCCTAATAGGGACAACAACGGTAACCGCAAACGCATGGACAGCAACAGTACCTGCCATTGCATCCGGGGATGTAATAACAGCCAAAGCCACAGCCACAGGCAAGTGTGTAAGCGCGGCTTCCGGTTCAGTAACAGTACAATCCAACACCGCAGCCCCTGTTATATCAGGAAGCTATTGTGCAGGTAACACAACTATAACCGGCACCAGCACCGAAGCAAACGGAACAACAATCAATGTATATAAGGCAGGCAGCACCCTAATAGGAACAACAACGGTAACCGCAAACGCATGGACCGCAACAGTACCTGCGATTGCATCCGGTGATGTAATAACAGCCAAAGCCACAGCCACAGGCAAGTGTGTAAGCGCGGCTTCCGGTTCAGTAACAGTACAATCCAACACCGCAGCCCCTGTTGTAACAGGAAGTTACTGTTCCGGTGGAACAACCATAACCGGGACCAGCACCGAGGCAAACGGAACTTCAATCAATGTATACAAAGCAGGCAGCACATTAATAGGGACAACAACGGTAACCGCTAGCACATGGACTGCAACCGTAAGTGCGGTGACAGGTGGTGATGTAATAACAGCCACTGCAACAGCCACAGGCAAATGTGTAAGCGCTGCTTCAGGAACAGTAACTGTTACTGCAAACAATACAGCAAGTGCAGCATCATCAACTCCAACAGTTTGCATCAATACAGCAATCACTAACATCACACATACTACAACCGGAGCAACAGCCATCGGTACTGCGACAGGTTTACCTGCGGGAGTGTCTGCAAGCTTTGCATCTAATAATATTACAATCAGTGGTACACCTGCAGCATCAGGTATATTCAATTATTCTATCTCACTTACAGGTGGTTGCGGTAGTGTAAATGCAACCGGAACGATTACGGTAACTGCTGCAAATACAGCAGGTGCAGCTTCTTCCACGCCAACAGTGTGTATTAATAATTCAATCACTGACATCACACATACCACAACAGGAGCAACCGGTATAGGCACTGCTACCAATTTACCTGCGGGTGTTACAGCATCCTTCTCATCTAACACCATTACTATTAGCGGCACACCTTCAGCAGCAGGTACATTCAATTATTCTATCCCTCTTACAGGCGGTTGCGGTAGTGTAAATGCAACCGGAACAATTACTGTTACTGCTGCTAACACAGCAGGTGTAGCTTCTTCCACACCAACAGTGTGTATCAACAATGCAATCACAAACATCACGCATACCACAACCGGAGCAACAGGCATAGGCACTGCTACAGGTTTACCTGCAGGTGTAACGGCAGCGTTTGCATCCAACACGATTACGATTAGCGGCACACCTACAGCAGCAGGTACATTCAATTATTCTATCCCTCTTACAGGAGGTTGCGGTAGTGTAAATGCAACCGGAACTATTACTGTAACTGCTGCTAACACAGCAGGTGCAGCTTCTTCAAGTCCTACAGTTTGCATCAATACTGCAATTACAAACATTACTCATGCCACATCAGGAGCAACAGGCATCGGCACTTCTACAGGTTTACCTGCAGGTGTCACGGCAGCCTTTGCTTCCAACACTATAACTATCAGCGGCACACCTTCAACAGCAGGCACATTCAATTATTCTATCCCTCTTACAGGTGGTTGTGGTAGTGTAAATGTAACCGGAACAATTACGGTAACTGCTGCTAACGCAGCAGGTGCAGCATCATCAACACCTTCAGTCTGCATTAACTTTGCCATCACCGACATCACGCATACCACTACCGGAGCAACAGGCATAGGCACTGCAACAGGTTTACCTGCAGGTGTTACGGCAGCTTTTGCATCAAATACTATTACTATCAATGGTACACCTTCAGCAGCAGGCACATTCAATTATTCTATTTCTCTTACAGGCGGTTGTGGTAGTGTAAATGCAACAGGAACGATCACCGTTAATGCAGCGACCACTATCACAACAAACCCTGCTGGAAATACTTATTGCATAAATGCAACTGCATCAGCAATGACAGTAGCTGCAACAGGTACGGGAACATTATCTTACCTATGGTATAGCAACGCAACAAATGCTAACACAGGCGGTACATCAACAGGTATAACCACAGCTTCATACACCCCTCCAACAACCACGGCAGGAACCACTTACTATTATGCTACTGTAACCGGCACTTGCGGGGCAGCAACATCAGCGGTTGCACAAGTGACAGTTTCTTCACCATTAAACCTGGGTGTTTCCACTTGTGCAAAAACTGCGTATTCATTACGTAGCCTCGCAATTTCATATAACCATACGCCCATTACACCACCGACAGCAGTTTCCGGCTTTACCAATTCAACCACCCCTGTTGCAAGGGTGAGGCGTTCTTCTGATAATGCATTATTAGACATAGGTTATACAACAAACGGGAATTTTGACACTACTACAGTTAAAAGCTTTGCAGGTGCAGGGAGTGCCTTTATACAGACATGGTACGACCAAAGTGGCAACAGTTATGATGTTACCCAATCAACCACTTCGAAGCAACCAAGAATTGTAAACGCAGGTATTGTAGAAAGATCTAACGGTAAGCCGGCAGTAAGATTTATCCAGGCATCTTCTACTATTTTACAAAACAATATACCCGCAGGCACTATGTTTACGTCCGGTTATATCGGTTCTGCATATGCAGTGCTTGAAGCGTCAACGGGCTATACATCTGCATTTGGTTATGCAGACCCCGCCAACTCCAACGGAAATAGATGGCAGGTACATGTAAACGAATTTAATACAGCCAGTTTTGATATAGGCACCGGCGCTAACCGAACATCTTTTGCTAATGCATCTAACATTGGTGTATTAAAGTGCTACAGCTTCCTTGCAAAAACTTCCAGTGCGGAAACGTATGTAAACGGAGTATTGCAAAGTATCCTTACTACCATTACAGCATCGCCATGTACAGCAACCCAATTTAATATAGGTGGAATACCTGCATTTACATATTATCATGACAATCATGAAAGTGAATTGATCATTTATAATTCTACATTGTCTGCTGCTGATAAAAACGCCTTAGAGAATAACCAGCAGGTTTATTACAGGCCGGTAACATCTGTAACTTCAGTGACCAATTGCGGTAGTTATACCTGGAACAACACTGTTTACAATTCTTCCGGAACATATACTTACAATGCTAAAACCGCGGAAGGATGGGATTCAGTAGCTACACTTAATTTGACCGTTAATGCAGTGCCTTCAGCCACTATTACACCAGGAGGACCCACAACTTTTTGCCAGGGCGGCAATGTGATTTTGTCCGCCAATACCGCAGGAAATACCTGGGTAGCAAAAACCAACTTAACTGGGGTAGGTCGTGTTGAAGCCGTAAGCTTCAGCATTGGCAACAAAGGATATATTGGAACAGGCAGGGCTGCATCCGGGCTGCAAAAAGATTTGTGGCAGTATGATCCTGCCACGGGCTCATGGACCCAAATGGCAGACTTTGGGGGTGTAGCACGTAAGCTTGCTGTCGGTTTCAGTATCGGCAACAAAGGATACATAGGAACAGGTTATGACAATACCACCTATAAAAAAGACTTCTGGGAGTTTGACCCTGCAACCAATGTTTGGGTTGCGAAAGCTGACTTTGGTGGTACAGCCCGTTATGCAGCAATCAGTTTCAGCATAGACACTAAGGGCTACATTGGTACCGGTACCGATGTAGGGAACAAAAGTGATTTCTGGCAATATGATCCTGCAACAAATGCCTGGATAAGAAAAGCAGATTTCGGTGGAACTGCACGCCGTGAGGCTGTTGGCTTTAGCATAGGCAGCAAGGGTTATATTGGAACAGGTTTAGATAATAGTAAGAGAAATGATTTTTGGGAGTATGACCCTACAACCAACCAATGGATTGCAAAATCAAATTTTGGTGGTTCAGCACGCTCTTTGGCTGTTGGCTTCAGCATAGGCAGTAAAGGATATGTAGGAACAGGTAATGACGGGTTAAATAAAAATGATTTCTGGGAATTTGATCCCACCGCCAATACCTGGATTGCAAAAGCAGATTTTGGTAATTCAGCCCGTTATAGTGCTACAGGCTTCAGCATTGGCGGCAAAGGTTATTTGGGAACAGGTGGTGATGCCAATGGTGCCTATTTAAAAGAGTTCCAGGAATACACCCCGTATCTTTCTTATGCATGGTCAACCGGTGCAACCACACAAACTATTACCGTTACAACAAGCGGTAATTATTCAGTAACCGTTAGCGATGGATCTGGATGCAGTGCTACTTCAACGGTAACACCCATAACAGTAACTGCAAACAATACAGCAGGGGCAGCATCATCAACTCCTACGGTATGTATAAACACTGCAATCACTAACATCACACATACCACAACAGGAGCCACAGGCATAGGCACGGCTACGAATTTACCTGCGGGAGTTACTGCTGCGTTTGCATCCAACACAGTTACCATCAGCGGTACGCCTTCAGCAGCGGGAACATTTAATTATAGTATTCCTCTTACAGGTGGTTGCGGAAGTGTAAATGCGACCGGAACAATTACTGTAACTGCTGCTAACACAGCAAGTGCAGCATCATCAACTCCAACAGTTTGCATCAACAATGCAATCACCGACATCACTCATGCTACAACAGGTGCAACAGGCATAGGCACTGCTACAGGTTTACCTGTAGGTGTTACCACATCCTTTGCATCCAACACCATTACCATCAGCGGCACACCATCAGCATCAGGTACGTTTAACTACACTATACCATTAACAGGCGGTTGCGGTAGTGTGAGTGCAACAGGGACGATAACAGTCAATGCTACATCAAGCTCCACTACTGCAATTACCATTTGTTCAAGTGCATTGCCTTACTCATGGAATGGTTTGACATTTACTACAGCGGGTTCACAAACAGCACATTTTACCAATGCAGCGGGTTGCGATAGTGCAGCAACATTAAACCTAAGTGTGAATGCGGCAAGCGCATCAACTACAGCAATTACCATTTGCTCAAGTGCATTGCCATATATCTGGAATGGATTGACTTTTACCGGTGCAGGCTCACAAACGGCGCATCTAATCAATGAAGCAGATTGTGACAGTTCCGCTACGCTTGACTTAACAGTCAATGCAGTATCTAGCTCCTCAACTGCAATTACCATTTGTTCAAGTGCATTGCCTTACTCGTGGAATGGATTGACCTTTACAGCAGCAGGCTCGCAAATGGCACATCTAACAAATGCAATGGGTTGCGATAGTGCGGCTACGCTTAACTTAACAGTCAATGCAGTATCAAGCTCCATAACTGCTATTACCATTTGCTCAAGTGCGTTGCCTTATACATGGAATGGTTTGACGTTTACCGGTGCAGGTTCACAAACGGCACATCTAACCAATGCAGCAGGCTGCGACAGTGCGGCTACACTTGACTTAACAGTCAATGCAACAACAAGCTCAACCACAGCGATTACCATTTGCTCAAGTGCATTGCCTTACTCGTGGAATGGATTAACGTTTACAGCAGCAGGTTCACAAACAGCGCATCTAACCAATGCAACTGGTTGCGATAGTTCAGCTACGCTTGACTTAACAGTCAATGCTACATCAAGCTCAACCACAGCGATTACCATCTGCTCAAGTGTGTTGCCTTATACATGGAATGGTTTGACGTTTACCGCAGCAGGTTCACAAACGGCACATCTAACCAATGCAGACGGTTGTGACAGTGCAGCTACGCTTAATTTAACAGTTAATGCTGCAACCAATTCTACAACTGCTATTACCATTTGTTCTAGCGAATTGCCTTATTCATGGAATGGGTTGACATATACAGCAGCAGGTTCTCAAACGGCACATCTAACCAATGAAGCAGGCTGCGACAGTGCGGCTACACTTGACTTAACAGTCAATGCAACAACAAGCTCGACCACAGCTATTCCCATTTGTTCTAGCGAATTGCCTTACTCATGGAATGGATTGACGTTTACGGCAGTAGGTTCTCAAACGGCACATCTAACCAATAAAGCAGGCTGCGACAGTGCGGCTACGTTGAACTTAACAGTCAATGCAACAACAAGCTCTACTACAGCGATTACCATTTGTTCAAGTGCATTGCCTTACTTATGGAATGGATTAACGTTTACCGCAGCAGGTTCTCAAACAGCGCACTTTACTAATGCAGCAGGCTGCGACAGTGCAGCTACACTTACTTTGACTGTGAATGAGCCCACAACTTCTGCCACTGCAATTGCTGTTTGTTCTAATACGTTGCCTTATATATGGAACGGCTTAACCTTTACGACAGCAGGTACACAAACTGCACACTTAACTAATGCAGCAGGTTGCGATAGTGCTGCTACTCTTACCTTAACGGTAAAAGCAGTTTCAGGTTCTTCTTTAACCGTAGCGGCCTGCAATACTTATACATGGAATGGCAACATTTATAGATTTTCAGGTGATTATTATTATTATTACGGCATTAATGCTGCAGGTTGCGACTCTGTTGCTACACTCCATTTAACTATTACAACTATCAATTCAACTATTAGTAGCGTTAATGCGGGTTGTTATGGTACTTCCACAGGTAGTATTATTGTAACTCCCACTAATGGTGTATCACCTTATACTTTTCGGATAGGCACGGTGAGTAGTTACGGAAGATCTAATACTTTTAGTAACCTTAGAGCTGGTAGTTACAGAGTTTCTATTCTTGATGCAAACGGTTGCGCAGGTATTACTGACCAGGTCATAATAACCCAGCAGGATCCAGTAAGCTTTAATGTTGTAAAAACTGACCTGCTTTGTAATAACGGTTCTGATGGAGCGATAACAGTTTCGCCAACAAGTGGTGTTGCACCTTATACATATAGATTAGGTACAACAGGAAGCTTTGGCACAAGCAATCAATTCACCAACCTGAAAGCAGGTAACTACCAGCTATATGTTTTGGATGGAAACGGTTGCCCCGGTAACAGAAGTGTAACGCTGCTTCAGCCTGCTGCAATCATAGGTTCCACAAGTGTTACTAATGCCACCTGTTTTGGGACTAACACTGGTTCTATAGCAGTGAATGCTAGCAATGGCATGCCGAGTTATCTCTATAAAATCGGTACTGCAGGTATTTTCCAGTCATCCAATATTTTCACCAACGTGAAAGCAGGATCTTACACTATTACCATACAGGACGGAAAGGGTTGTTTGGTAAAAACATCAGCCGTAGTAACAGAACCGGTGCAGGTAACTGCTAATATTACAACAACCAATGAAACCTGTTTAAACAGCAAAAATGGTAGTATAACCATAACCGGTACCATTGGTGCGGGGTATGCGCCATTTCAATACAGGCTTGGGGCTACAGGGTTATTTGCTGCAAATAATACATTTAGCAATTTAACACCCGCTACCTATAAGGCGTATATTAAAGATGACCATGGTTGTATTAATTTTTACAATGCAGTAATTGTAAAATCCAGTTTGGCATGTTTTGGAAAAGTGCCTATTGCTGAAACGGAACAAAAATCTATGAAAATGGAGGTTTCAATATATCCTAATCCAAGCAACAATCAGTTTACTGTAGTGGCTCATACATTTAAAAAAGAATCAGTGCATGTGAGGGTATTGGACATTAATGGCCGTACGGTTTACCAACAAAAAGGTTCAGCAGAGCAGTCTTTCAAATTTGGTGGAACGCTTTTATCGGGCTTCTACCTGGTAGAAGTAAAACAAGGCGATAAAGTTCAAACTTTGAAAGCGATAAAGATAAAATAATTTTTCTAGGGGGAATACAGGTCAATAGCCGCTGCATATTTGTAGCGGCTATTTTTTATGAAAATGAATTAGTTTACATCACCTAAACTTTGCTGCCTTTTGAGATACTGCCTTATAATGATGTGCAAAAAACAAAACTTTTTCAATTATGCCCGGTGATTAATACAGACCTTTTCTTTTAACATCCCCTCAATAATGATGACTACTTTTTTCTGGTCTGGCTCAACAAGTCTACAGGTAAATTAGAATATTTAGTAAAAAATAATACTAATATGAGTCTTTCAATTTTTATCTCATTTCCTATTACAAACTTTTTTAGAAATTTTGGAGTATATAAGATCATGGTAATTTTCTTTATCAATTATCTTGCAGGAGGCAGCTATTTGAGCGGGAAAGACATCTAATAAAAATAAATTAGTGCAGGCACTTCAAAAGGTCTTGCTATATTTGTTTTTTTTAACTCTTCTATTTTACCAAACAATATAGTTTGGTTGATTAATTACTGACGTGTATGTAAGGTATTGCTACTTAACAATTTTGGTTGTAAATAACTCCCGATAAAATTATTTGTTATAAATAAACTTATTTTATTGGTATTCAGGTTTCAATTAATCCGCTATTTTTACAACTCTATATTTTAAACGTAGTTAATACGAAAATTAACAAACCTATTGTGGCAATGAAAAAAACTACAGTTAAAAGCTACGCTGCTTTTCTATTGGCCTTGTGCCTTTGTACTTCTAACGCTCAATCGCAGGATCAGGAGGCCGTAATAAGAGTCGTAACCTCTGCGGTTCCATTTCTTAAAATTTCTCCTGATGCCCGTGCTGGTGGTATGGGTGATGTAGGTTATGCAACAAGCCCCGATGTAAATTCAGTCTATTACAACCTAGCAAAAACACCCTTTTGTAAAAGTCGTACAAGTATTTCGACTACTTATACACCTTGGTTGAGAGATTTGGGATTGAATGATGTATATCTGGCTTCAGTTGCTGGTTATCATAAAATAGATGAAGAACAGGCTGTAGCAGCTGCAATCCGTTATTTTAGCTTAGGAACTATTCAATTTACTGATTTCGCAGGGAATGAGTTACAGCAATTCCGACCTAGGGAGTTTGCTGTGGATTTTGGTTATAGCCGCAAATTGAGCGAAAAGCTAGGACTTGGTATTGCATTGCGTTATATCAGTAGCAATTTAGCGGGTGGGCAGGCAATCAATGGCATTTCTTATAAAAGTGGTAGTGCTGTTGCTGCCGATCTTTCTGTATTCCATAATGGTGTAAATAATGATGGTAAAGGATTAAACTGGGGTGTTGCAATCAGTAATCTTGGTTCAAAGATTTCATATACCAGCGACGCACAACAGAAAGATTACATACCAGCAAATTTAGGTTTAGGAGTTGGTTACACATGGATTGTAGATGAAAATAGTAAGTTTACTTTAGGTCTTGACTTGAATAAGTTATTAGTTCCTACACCCCCTGTAAATGATACTACAGGTGAATTAACTACTGCATATCGCACTAAGAGTGTTATAAATAGTTGGTTTAGTAGTTTCGGAGATGCGGGAAGTTTTGGTAATGAAATAAAAGAGATACAAGTAGGGTTGGGTGCAGAATTTAATTACAACGACCAGTTTTTTGGCCGGTTGGGTTATTTCTACGAAGACAAGTTAAAGGGAAACCGTAAATATTTTACTGCAGGTGTGGGTTTAAAATACAATGTATTTGGGTTGAACTTCTCATACCTTGTGCCTTCGGGTAGTGGTGTTAACCGCAATCCATTGTCAAATACTTTGCGCTTTAGCCTTGTGTTTGATTTGGATGACAATACCAATGGTTCTGGCACAACGCCTTCGCCAAATTAGATTTTTTATTTCACACAACGAGACAAGGGATACAAAGGACACAACTTTTTTTGTATCCTTTTTTTATTATAAATAGGATTTTTGATTTAGAGGATTTGAGATTAAAAGAGGGGGGTAAAAGCATTGAAAATATAAAATCACTAATATGAAAAAGTATATCTTAATAATGTTGAGTTTTTTTATTTTTCGGAATTGCTTTTCACAAGCAATAACCTGGAAGCCAACAATAGGTATCAATAGTAGTATTCAAAGTGTTTCAAAAACAGGTAATAACAAAATCAAGGAAGGTTTTGATATAGGTATAAAATTGGAAATACCATTAAGAAAAAATATTGGGTTAGAAATGGGATATTTTTATGCTCAAAATTCTTCATACTTGGAAAGAAAATTTATTTATCCATTTATGGTCAATTTTGACTTGCCGGTTGTAAAAGAAGATTTTAAGTTAAGATTTCTAAAAGTTCCTTTATTAGTAATCCTAAAACAAAACCATGATAACCCTTGCTTTATTGGATTGGGTGGAGTAATTAAATACAATTTCAGTTCTTATCGGGATGGTATTTTTGTAGATAGAAATGAAACCTATTCCTCTAAATTTACGATAGATACTGAATCTGGTAATAAAGTTGGTGTTGGTCTTCAGGCAGCCATTGGAAAAGAATTTTCAATAAAAAAGAATAAATTTTCTCTTGGTCTGTATTACGATGTAGATTTATCTAAATGGCGTTATCCAACTAATTTCGATTTGGAGAAAAAAATCTATTACTCTTTGCGGAGTCACAACTTATCTCTCTTGTTGTCCTGGATTTTATAAAAAATAGAGGTTCTAAAATTTGAAAATCTTATAAAGCGGAGGTACATTACCTTCGCTTTTTTATTTGAAAAAACACATCAAAAGCAGCTTATGTACAGAATAGGTTCCGGTATAGATTTTCATCAGTTGGTTGAGGGCAGAGATTTGTGGTTGGGCGGTGTCAAAATTCCACACCACAAAGGGGCTTTGGGCCATAGCGATGCAGATGTGCTGTTACACGCTATTTGCGATGCTATGCTCGGTGCTTTGTGCCTGGGCGATATTGGTGTACATTTCCCGGATACCTCTACAGAGTTTAAAAATATAGACAGTAAAATTCTGTTGCAACGCACCTACTTACTCATACAGCAGGAGGGCTATGAAATTGTTAATATTGATACCACCTTATGCCTTGAAGCACCTAAAATAAAACCTTACGTAGCAGAAATGCAGCAAACTATTGCCCATATCCTTGAGTTAACCATCAAAGATGTTTCAATAAAAGCTACCACTACCGAAAAAATGGGCTTTGCCGGCCGTGAAGAAGGCCTCGTAGCCTATGCAACAGTATTGTTACAAAAGGCAGTTTTTTAACATTCCGCTGTATAACTTACCTGTTTTCTCTACATCTCCTTAATTACATTTGCTTCAAGTGGAAAAACTGACAGTAAAAATCATTAATCGTTCTGGCAATACGCTACCTGCGTATGCCACAGAAGGTTCGTCGGGTATGGATATAAGGGCAGATATTGCTGCACCCGTTTCCTTACATCCGTTAGAAAGGAGCCTGATACCTACAGGGTTGTTTATAGAACTGCCGTTGGGGTATGAGGCACAGGTTCGTCCACGTAGTGGATTGGCTATAAAACAAGGCATCACTTGTCTAAATAGCCCCGGTACCGTTGATTCTGATTATCGTGGTGAACTAAAGGTTATTTTGATAAATCTTAGCAATGAACCACAAATCATCAACAATGGCGACAGAATAGCTCAATTGGTTTTTCAAAAAGTAGAAAAAGCAGGGTTGATTCAGGTAGATGAAATAAATGAGACGAAAAGAGGGGATGGCGGATTTGGCCATACCGGAAAACACTAAATCAAGAGAATGAAGTTTGTAAAAATATTTTTTTTAATTACCATAATTGTTGTTGGATGCAGGCCCGCAAAAAAAGTGCAAAAGATACAGGAGGCAATCTCTAAAAAAGATACCACCACTGTTATTGTGGTTAAAGACAACAACGGGATAGATTCAGCAGCATTGATTCATGAAGTATTTAACAAGGTAATAAAGAATAAAATAGAGTTCAATACATTTACTGCAAAGGTTAGAGTAGAATATGAAGGCAAAGAAGGCGGTGACGAAGCAACTGCTTACATCCGTTTAAAAAAGGATTCTGCAATTTGGCTATCGTTGCGTGGTGCTTTGGGGATTGAAGGTTTCAGGGTTTTGATTACAAAGGACAGTGTAAAGGTGATGAACTTGTTAAAGAAGAATGTACAAATGCGGGCTATCAGTTATTTGCAGGAAATAACAGAGTTACCTTTTGACTTTACCACCTTGCAGGATTTGATTATTGGCAATCCGGTTTTTATAGACAGCAACATAGTTTCGTACAAAGTGAATAACAATAATGAACTGTTGGTACTCATGAACGGACGGTTGTTTAAACACCTGATATCGCTTGATAACAATGATTTCAAAGTTTTGCATAGTAAATTAGACGATATTGATATTGTAAGAAACCGGACCTGTGACATTACCTTTAGTGACTATGACAATGCGGCAAGTGTGCCGTTTTCAACCGGAAGAAAAATATCCGTAGCCGAGCGGTCCAAATTGGACATAAACCTGAATTTTAAACAATATTCATTTAATCAACCGGTAACTTTTCCTTTTAATATTGGAAAGAATTACAAAAGACTTTAGAAAGGGTGAAATAAGGTATAAAGTGTTAAGTGTTAAGTATAAGGTGTTAAGTATAATGTTTAAAATAAATGACCTATTGACTAATTGACTTTTTGACTTAATTATAATGATAAAAAAAATAATTTTTCTTCTTTGTTTCATTGTTCTTTCTGTCGGCTCGTTTGCCCAACAGACCAAGGAAGAATTGAGCAGAAAGAAGCAGGAACTATTGCAGGAAATAAAAGACCTGAATGCTTCACTAAAAAATATCAGAAACAAAAAAAATGTAACCCTTGCCAACTACAATTTAATTAAGAGAAAAATTGCGGCCCGTGAAGAGTTAATTCAGAATATCAGCAAAGACATGCATATTCTGGACAATACCATTTACATAAATCAATTAGAAATAAGTCGGTTAAACAGGCAGATGGACACTTTAAAAAGGGAATATGCAAAAAGCCTGGTATTTGCCTATAAGAACCGCAGCAACTATGATTATTTAAATTTCATTTTTTCCGCATCTACATTTAACGATGCAATAAAACGAATTACCTATCTCAAAAGCTATAGACAATATAGAGAAAAGCAGGTAGAAAATATCAATAAAACTGATCAGTTAATTAAAGTGAAAAATGCTTCGCTCCAACAGAACAGACAAGAAAAAAGCATGGCTCTACAAGATCAAAATAGTCAGCTTTCTGATCTGGAAGTAGATAAGAAAGAACAAAATGAAGAAGTAGTAAAATTAAAAACACAGGAAAAGGACTTGTCCAACGAAATACGCAAAAGAGAATCTGACAGAAAGCAAATGGAGAGTGCTATAGCGGCCATTATTCGTAGAGAACTGGCAGAGGCAAGAAAGAAAGCTGAAGCATTGGCAAAACAACGCAAGGCCGAAGAGGAAGATCGTAAAAGAAAACTGGCTGATCAAAGAAAAGAAGCTATTGCCAATAAAAAGCCTTTTAAACCTGACGAACCCGAACCTGTTAATCCGGATCGAATAAGAAAAAGAGACCGTCCGGCAAGTGATTTGGAAATGACCGACGAAGGCAGGAGAATGTCCATAAACTTTGAAACCGGCAGGGGGAATCTGCCATGGCCCGCAAATGGGGTAATTTCTATACATTTTGGCACTTACACCATTCCGGGTACCAAACTTATTGGTCGTAGCGATGGTATATACATTACCACTGATGCAGGTGCTTCGGTAAAATCTGTTGCTGATGGAGAAGTCTCATCTGTATATGACCTCGGCGGTGAGCAGGCTGTAACTGTAAAACACGGAAAATACTTTACTACATATAGTCATTTGGCCTCAGTAAATGTAAATCAGGGTCAGCAAGTCAATGCGACTACAACTATTGGCAAAGCAGCTGTCAACAGTGATTCCGGAGATGGCGAAGTATTATTTATGGTGATAAACGACCGAAGTATTTTTCTTAATCCCGAGCAGTGGTTGAGAAGGAGATAAGTTAATTTAGTATAAATGCCTCATCTAATAATGTTTGTAAAATTCATTACTACATATCTATGACACAATAGAATAGAACTCCAATTCAATTTTCGTAATTTTGCAATTCAAATTTTATTTCAAAAATGAGCCGTAAAGGAAAAGTATTGGTTGCAATGAGTGGCGGTATTGATAGTACCGTTACGGCTCTCTTGTTACACAAAGAGGGATATGAAGTGGTGGGCATCACCATGAAAACATGGGATTATGCAAGTGCGGGAAGCAGTAAAAAGGAAACAGGTTGTTGCAATCTTGATAGTTTTAACGATGCCCGTGCAGCAGCGGTACATCATGGTTTTCCGCACTTTGTATTAGATATAAGAGAAGAATTTGGCGACTTTGTAATTGAGAATTTTGTAGATGAATATATGGCAGGTCGTACGCCCAACCCTTGTGTTATGTGTAATACACACATCAAATGGCGGGCTTTGCTAAAAAGAGCAAACGCATTGGACTGCGACTTTATAGCTACCGGTCATTATGCAAATGTACGACTGCACAATAATGGAAGATATGTCATCAGCAAAGGAAAAGATGCAAGCAAAGACCAGAGTTATGTTTTGTGGGGACTTGACCAGGAATTACTAAGCAGAACCATTATGCCTTTGGGCATTTATCATAAAACAGAAATAAGGCAAATGGCGCACGATATGGGCTACCCTGAACTTGCTAAAAAAAGCGAAAGCTATGAGATTTGTTTTGTTCCTGATAATGATTACCGTGGTTTCCTAAAACGCAAGGTTGAAGGTTTAGAGGAGAAAGTAAATGGCGGTTCATTTGTAGATAAAAATGGTAAAATATTGGGTAAACATCGAGGTTATCCTTTTTATACAATAGGACAACGCAAAGGGCTTGAAATAGCTATGGGGAGACCTGTTTTTGTAACCAAAATTATCCCTGAAAGCAATACCGTAGTATTGGGCGATGAAGCAGATTTAGAGGAAAATACCCTTACTGTTGGCCGACTAAATATGGGCAAGTACGAAACAATTACACCCGGCATGGAAGCAATTGCTAAAATCAGATATAAAGATGCTGGCAGCCTTTGTAATATCTATCCCGAAAACGGTGGGGCTAAGGTTGTTTTTTACGAAAATGTAAAAGGGGTTGCGCCGGGACAAAGTGCCGTATTTTATGAAGGGGATGATGTAATTGCAGGTGGTATCATACAAAGGCAAATTATTTAAACCAAAACAAATAACTATCTGGAGCATTTCATAGCTTGGTAGTTAATTTGAATATTCAAAAAAACCATAACTAATGGAATCCTTACTTCAGGCTATTCCTTATATATTAATCTCATTAGTTGCAGTTACCTTATTATGTACTGTTGGTGCTATTGCATCCCGAAAATTTCAGTTCAACTTTGCGTACCTCTCCCTTTTTTCGTATGTAATCTATATCCTTATCGGGTATTTTGTATCATCAAAAGCAAACTTGAGTACTGCATTTCTCGCAAGCCTTGTAGTAGGATTTTACGATGCAACAGTTGCATGGAAATTATGCATAAAACTCAATGCCAATATGGGTTTGGAGTCTGAACAAATTAAAAACCTGACCACTAGTAAGGCACTTATTATCATGCTTTTTATGGCTCCTTTTTTTACCTTTATCGGATATATGTTTACTTAATTGTTGCTTACGAAAAAGGCGGCTATCAATAATTACTCCTGTAATAGTTTATCAATAGTTTTATAAAATTCTTTTTTATAAGCATCGTAATGCACCCCTGTAGCCGGACCCACAAAGCCATTATCCAGTTTTCTGATATTGCCTTTTTTATCCAAAATAATAGAAGATGGAAATACCCTTATACGAGTAACCTGCGGCAATGTTTTTTCTGTTCTTAAAGTATCAGAAACTTTTACACCCGTTATCAATACAGGATATTGAACATTGAATCGCTTTTGAAACTTAAGCAAACTGTTTTTAGAGCGTTGAAAGTCAGTAGAATATTCATAGGCTAGTGCTACCATTTCTACTCCTTTCTTGCCGTTTTTTGAATAATAGTCAGAAAGAAAAGCAGTCTCATCCATACAGTTGGGGCACCATGAACCCATCAATTGAATAACCACAACCTTATCCTTAAATCGCCTGTCATTAATTGAAATCATATTGCTGTCCAAATCAGGAAAACTAAAAT
>JANPGE010000225.1:0-8583 GCA_031423805.1 Segetibacter sp.
CATCAGTTTTTGGCGGTGTTTACGACAAAGAATTTCAAGTTGAGACAAAACAACTTTTTGAAATGGTAAAAACTGGTGAAATAACTTGTGTTTTCTCTGACTTGACGGAGTTTGAGTTAGAAAATGCACCTGAAAAAGTAAAAGAGCACTTTTTGGACCTACCAAATGAACATATTGAGTTGATTGAAATCACAGAAGAAATGGATGAACTCGCAAAAAACTACATCAATGAAAAAGTAGTTGGAGAAACAAGTATAGACGACTGCAGACATATTGCTTGTGCAACTATAAAGAAAGTCGATTATTTGGTAAGTTGGAATTTCAAACACATAGTTAACGTGTTTAGAATAGGAGGTTATAATGCTATAAATATAAAAAATGGTTACTCACAATTAGACATACGCTCAACAAAGGAAATTATAAGAAATGAAAAATAATGAAGTAGAACAAGTTAAAGAATTTGACACAGTTAAATTCTTTAGAGCAGTTAAAGAAAAGATTGCTAAGGAAACAAAAGGAATGACCTTCGCTGAATTTAAGCAACACATAAGTAACAGAAAATTAAAAACTGCAAGATAATTTGCCTACGACCCCTACTAGACCTGCTTCTCAAGTTGTATTGAAGTAATGCTGCGCTAAAACTTTAACTAGCAAGGATTTTAATTTTTGGAAGCCCGATTAAATTCCCGCATCACAGTTGCAGGTGATATTTTAATTCCGGTTTATCGGTACACCGTGCAACGGCGATGCTATCAGGTTGAAATTTGCAAGACCTAAATGTGCAAAACACCAACATGGGCCAAAAGGCAAAAAAAGCTATCTATGTTTTGTTATTAGTTGCAGGTGAAGAACACCTGCAACGGCGTAAAAGCGGCGACGCTTACGTGCTTTTTTCTGCTAAAATCCGCTAGGGCCAAAAGTTTAAACATCTTTATTAAGATTTTAATGTTTTTACAAATGCTTCATCTCGCAACAATTTGTCAATAGCATCTTCCAGTTCATTGATTAGCTTATCCGTATTTTCAAATAAAATTGGGAAGTGTTCTAATTGTCCTAATCGTTCCAAGAAATTAAATCGCCCATTAGCATCTGCCTTTCCTTGTTTTTTGGGTAAATCAATGTCTTTCTGAAATATACATATTCTTGGCACTTTTTTATTCTCAAACAATGAAGTAGCTAATTCAAATTCTTCCAAAGAATACTTGCCCACCTTAGAATAAAATAGCATCGCAAATAAATTACAGGCTTCAATTTCCAGATTATAATTGTCTTGAGAGCGCATTGATTTGCCAATATGTTTTCCATCTTCCCATATTAATAACTCAACCCAAAAGCCTTGTTGTCTTAATATTTTATTCTTTCTGTTTAGTGCCTGTTCAATTTTTTCTCGTTCATTTATTAATTCATTTGAAGAGGCTAGAAACAAATTAAGCACTCGAATTTCTGGACGACTTTCCCTGCCCACATTTTGTTTTAACTGAAGGGTACGACCTTCCTTAAACTGCTCAAAAACAAAAGTATTTTCAAGCAGTTCCAATACATTTCTTGGTTCTAAAGAATTATCACACTCTACTTCATACCGACCTTTTTCATAGCGAAATGTCAGATTAGCAAAATCGAAATAATGCTGTTTATTTTTTCTAGTACGGCAACCATCACATGTGCAAGGCACTTTTTCCTTGAACTTTATGCCTTTATATTCGGCATGTATTTCCCGAAATGTTTTCAATATTACTGTCATCATTCCCCGGCGATTATTTCCTTGTGTGCGTATATGAATAGCGTCTCTGCCTTGTAATTTAGTTTTGGAAACTTCAGCAAGCGCTTCGCCATCCCATTTAAGAATTACACCGTGCCGCCAAACAAGCGTTCTGCCATCTGCAATATCTGCGTGACGGGTAACGATAAATTGAGTTAATAGCGCTTTGGGCAAAAATTCATACTCAATGTACAATTCCAATGAATCCAGATTTGGCCACACAAACCCCGGTGGGCTGGCTGGTGGCAAAAGTGGAGGAGTTACAAATTCTTCCTTCCCTGGTAGTTGGTAAGCCAGTTTAAATTGCTTCATCAATTCTAACAACTGCGGACGCATATCTTCATATTCAGGACTATTCCATATTCTTCCTAAATCTGAAAGGTCAAAAAAGCCGCATTTCTCTTCAGCTACAATCTTGTCGTCTAAAATTTTATAGACTGCTTCTGTTGCCCATTCATTTTTCAGGATGATAAATTGTTTGAGCAGTTCACTCTTTTGGTAATGCAGGCAATCCCCAACTTTATGAAGCACAGAACTCAATATCAGGGCACTTTCCTTTTCTACTAGATCATTGTCACTGCAAATTTTAAGGTAATCCTTTAGCGTTATATACTGCTCATTTCTTCGTTCATTTAATACTCTTCGTATAGCAGCCCAATTAGAAGGAAAGACATATTTTGTATGGGGAAGCGTTTGAGCAAGCAATCGTATGTATTGTTCGACATCAAGGAAATTTTGCTTTGTGTCCAAGTTAACGGTAAATACTTCCTTTAGTAAATCTGGGAATTGTCTTTTCCAATAGCCGCTGTCAAAGCTGCTCATTCCTATACCTTCTTTAAATTCATTGAGTATCAGCACCAATGGACTGCCTTCTCCAAAAAGCGCTGCTGTTTGAAGCCAATCATCATAATCAGTAGTCAAATTTCCACTTTCTGCTACCATCACATACAGGCTACTTTCGGTATAAAATAATTGGTGAAGCGTTTTGTATTTATCCTGGCCTGCAAAGTCCCAAATATTTATTTTGAATTCTTTTCCATTAGCTAGTGGGAAACCGTATTCTCCAATAACAATATCAACTCCTTGAGTACGATCAGCCTGTTTGGGTAGTTCTTTGCCTAATAGACGATTAGCAAGTGATGTTTTTCCGGAACGGCCATCACCAAGCAAGATTAATTTTGCTTCATTTAATAATTCTTCACCACTTAATTTTCTTTGGTTAAAATATTCCTTTATTGCCTCATTGCCTTGAAGAATAATTTCAGGTGGTGGATTTGTAAAAGGGTTATTTTTTACAAAAATACCTCGTTCCCCTCCGATCTTTTCTAAATCAATTGGAAGGTCAAAACTTAATATGCTTTCCTGTAACTCTGCAATTTTATTGTCGCTCAAACTAAGTTCAGTTAGTTGAGTCATATGTGTTAAACCTTTTATTTCAGTTAGTTTATTACCCCATAAAAAGAGTTTTGTAAGGTTATAAAGTTCTTCTAAACCTTTTATTTCTGATAAGTCATTACCTCCCAATACAAGAATATTAAGTTTGGTGAGCTTTTCTAAGCCTTTTATTTCGGCAAGATTATTTGTGTGCAAATAAAGATTAGTTAGTTGAGTAAGATGTTCTAATCCCTTTATCTGATTGATTTTGTTATCATTTAAATTAAGTTCAGTCAATTCAAGAAGTTTTTCTAAGCCTTGGATTTCGATTATACTATTATCAAATAGGTCAAGTATAGTAAGGTGAGTAAGTTGTTCTAACCCTTTTATTTCTGTTATTTTGTTATGCCCTAAATTGAGTTCAGTAAGTTGAGTAAGTTGTTCTAACCCTTTTATTTCTGTTATTTTGTTATGCCCTAAATTGAGTTCAGTAAGTTGAGTTAGCTGTTCTAACCCCTTTATTTCTGTGACTTGGTTAGAGCTTAAATTGAGTTCAATAAGTTGAGTTAGCTGTTCTAACCCCTTTATTTCTGTGATTTGGTTTCCCGATAAATTAATTCTAATTAGTTGAGTTAAGCCAAAAAGTTCCGATGGGATTTCAGTTAATTTTTGTTTAGATAAATCTAGTTTTGTTGCATTGCTTTTTTGGGCTTTTTGTATTCTTGTTAATGCTACTTTTAATGACATAAGTTTAATAAGTTTTATCCAAATTTTGTTGTGAAATCCCGCTAGTTGAAGTTATCCCCGGTTAGTTGAAGTATTCCGCAGGATCACTTCAATTCTATATGAAACCTAGGACTGTGTCCGGTAAAAATTAACCCCCTCACTCCTTCACCACCCTCACAACCCCCACCTTACCCCCACCCCCCACTTTCACCATATAAACCCCTTTAGCCAATCCAGCTAAAGAAATGTTTGCAAAAGCCACGTTACCCAGCATTTGCCGCTTTACTACTCTTCCTGCCAGGTCAGCAATGGTCAGCCATAGCAGGTTGTTGCCGGTAATCACAAAGTGGTCATGTGCAGGGTTGGGGTACAGGCTAAAGCCTTTGAAATCCTGGTTCACAAGCCGCACATCGCTGTAGGTAAACTGCCCGTCTTTATCCACCATTTTCAGCCTGTAATAGTTGTAGCCGTGCAAGGGGTTTTCATCGGTATATGAATAATTGCCGGAGCCGGCTGCTACGTTCCCTATAGCAGCATATTCTTTTCCGTCAGCGCTTCTTTCTATTGCAAAATAGGCTGTGTTCACCTCCCGGGTGGTCACCCATTGCAGCAGGTTTGTTTTATTGTGCGCATTGGCAACAAACGACAGCAGGCGCAGCGGCAAGGCATTGGCCACCACTTTTGTTACACACAGGTTGGTCATAACCGGTAAGTTGTAATCAAAATAAATACCTGCACGGTTGTTCACATTGTCGCCTATGGCAAGTGTCGCTTTTGGCTTTATGCGATAGACCACATAACCATGGCTGCCCGGTTCATTGGCAAAACTATCCACCAGGTTAATGTCGCTAAATGTCCAGTTACATATACCGTGTTCCACCGTCATTTGGTAATCAGCACTGGCACCGATCATTTCAAAAGTGCTCCAGTCCAGTTTACTATCCAATGTATCTCTTAAGTAAACGTTGTAAGCGGTGTCGGTCCCTGTGTTTTGAAACCGGATGGTATATAACAGGTAGTCCCCCGATGCTATTTCCCCCAAACTGATCACCCCGCCATGGTTCTCATTTTTATCGTTGGGATCAAAGGAAGATATGGCCCTTTGATGCAAGTAGGCTACGTTGTCCTGTGGCACCAAATCCGTGGCTATCGGGTAGATAGATACTTTGTAGTGGATGGTATCATTCAGGCTGAGTACCGGAGGGGTTTTCAAGGTCACAGTCACATCCATGGCGTTATTTTGTCCCGGATCCAGGTAAAGGTTATTCCACCTAAGCGTGTCGCCACTGATAGAAGTGGGAGCGGGGAGAGCACCATTATAAACAACCCGCTTATCCAGCACCATTTCCACCGTTCCGTTTGTTAACACACTCATTCCCCTGTTGCCATAGATGAGGTGATATTGCGTACTGAACCCTATCCTGCTGCGCTGTGTAGGGATGATATACACATAGTTATCCTGACTGCCTGGCAGGGGCTGCAATGCAAATGAAATGCTGTCTGAATTAAAAAAATCAGGGTGAGCAATAGTGTAGGAGGTAGGTGCAATATTGTAGTAGGGACTGCTAACAGGCCTAAGCACGTAAGCCCCTGAATCTATATCAATGCTAAATTTGCCTGACTGAGAAAAAGTAGAGAATGAATCTACCCCTGCTTTAACTGCATTTATTTTCAGGTTGCCATAGTAGGGCTCGGTTGCTTCTTTTATTCCGTTGTTATTGAGATCAATAAACACAGAACCTTTGACGGTGTTGTAGCGCAGTTTGGCATTTTGCTCGTAGCGCACCAAACAAAAATCTCTTATGTTGGCAGGCAGGGCAATGTATCCGCCCACTACAATTTTCCCGTTTTTTTGAATCAGCAAAGCATTGCAGCCAATGTGATAATTATTGTTGTAGTCTGCCAGGTTGGTAACTACAATGCCACGTCTTCCAAATGTATTGTCTAATTTTCCATTAGGCTTATAGCGGGCTACGGCCCATTTTGACCGGTTTGTGAGAATCGATGTAGTGGCTGTTGCCACAATTTTGCCATCAGGTTGTATCAGTACCGATGCTCCAATATCACTATCCGTACTTCCATTAATGAGTCGGGTTGTGATAATGCCACTTGCACCAAACGAACTATCCAATATGCCGGTAGTCGTTATTCTTGCAAGGCAAAGTTGCCCATAGCCGGTTACTGCATAGTTGCTGCCCACCAACACTATTTTGTTATCCTTTTGCAATGCCAAATCATAGGCATATCCATCTATGGCAGTGCTAAAAACGCCATTGACCCCAAAACTGCTATCTGTTATACCATTGCTGTTAAAACGGGCTACCGAATATTTTAGAGTAGATCCCCCTTGCTGATCCCCGTTTGCTACCACTATTTTTCCATCGGTTTGCACTGCAAGTCCCCCATATACCTGAACGTTGCCAAAACCATTGGTTACAGACCCATTGTTTCCAAAGGATGAGTCAACAGTGCCGTTGGGGTTATATTGGACCAGAACAACAGCACGGTTATTTGATGTTTCATGAAGCCCTGCTGCTACAATTTTTCCATTGCCGAGGAGAACAATTTTAAAGAGTACATCATTTGCTAATGGATCAAGAGATGTGATCACTTTTCCATTGTTGCCAAAAGTAGAATCATAGGAACCATCTGCTTTTAACCGTATCAGGTAGAATACTGTTGGGCTGGGAAAGTGTATACCTCCTCCACAAACAATCTTTCCATCAGGCTGAATGACCACGGAAACCATTCTTGTATCACCATTATAATCAGAAACAACAAATCCGTGATTCCCAAAACTACTGTCAACGGAACCATTGATGTTATACCGTGCTATTCCAAAATCCGATCCGCTACCAGTTGCATCCAACAAGCTACCTACAGCTATTATTTTTCCATCAGCCTGTTCAGCCATGGAATTTATGTAGGAAGATGTTGCAGACGAATTAGCATAATCCATGTTGGTTTGCACTTTTCCGGCTTCGCCAAAAGTTTGATCTCTTACCCCAATTTGTGCTTTAGTTGCCAATGGAACGGCACAAACACTCATCATCAAAGCAGCAATTTTAGCAAATCGAAAAAAAGAGTAAATATGTTTCATGATTGTTTTGAACTCTAAACGCAAACGTTTTTTCTGTTTTAAATATAAATTACATCAATTGCCTGTTAGCAGGCGCATCAGCATCTGATAAACCCTCCCAAACCCGCACCCACACTACTGCTATTAATTTTCAACATTCATCACCTATTCAACAAATAGTATAAAAACTAAAGATAACAAACCTGACCAAATATATAATATTTTCATTATTATTTTTCACCATCTCCCTTCCTTATTTAAATTTGAAAGCAGCGTATCTTCAATACAACATGAAAGGCAGGTTTCCAACTGGTAAAACTACGGAGTGTTTACTATACTCAACAATGTGTATTACAAAACTCCCATTGAAAAGCAACTATACAGTTTACAGGGTGTCCCACTTCGACGGGAGTAGTACAAAAGCCCAATTAAGGCACAAAGTATGGAATGGGGTTTAATCATTCCTTACTTGAATTTTCGGCGCCTATCCCGAAGTGACATAAAAGGTGTACAACAAAACACCCATTGAAAGCCTAATGTCGAAGTCACAGTAGTACAAAAGCCAAATCAGAGACCGATGCCGGAAATGTGCTGTTTTCATTTCCGGCGGCCCTTTTTTGGTACTTTTTTGTGATAATCCCGCAATTCGGGAGGCAAACAAAAAAGTACGTATAAGGTGTACAACGTGAAAAGCAGGTTTCCAACTGGTAAAACTACGGTGTGTTTGCTCTCTTCAATCAAGTAAATAATTATAAAACAACTTTGTCCTTCTGTTATCTTCTTTCCAAGCCTTGAATACAAGCCAGACCCCCGGATTGGGTAATGGCCTTAACTTAGCTATTAATTGCAATTTTTGGAAACATCGCAGGGTCCCTTGCAGGAGACCCCGCTAGGACTAAAGCCTCCTGGTTCTCCGACTGATACTCGGGGTAGCCTATTCAACTAAAGTAAGTGTTAGTTGTACTTATTTTTTATTTGCAAGATAAATTCCAATCAAAATAGAAAAGATACCCATTGAAATATTTATTACTCTATTGTAATTAGGCCCTAAACTTTTTTTAAGACCATCATACCTGGATGTACTACTAAAGCTTCGCCCTTTATTTAATAATCCCATTATTAAGGAGAAGAATCCAAAAAGTATAAAAAAAAGACTGTCAAAGTTCATAAGTATATGATTCCAGTATAAAAGTTCCTTTGCTTAAGTTTAAGTCTTTCCTAGCGTAACTTCAATACAACATGAAAACCATGGGCCTGACCGGGAAACTACAGAATATACTTGCTATCAGTGTCTTCTTAGTTAAGATATCCGGCGTTTGGATTAACACAACGACCTCCTTCGTTCTGCAAAACTCTACATCAGCCATCATACATCCCAAATCCGCCATCTTAAAACAACGTCCCATCCTTCCCACCCGGCTTACGCCCAACATGGTCATAGGCTTTTGCAGTTGCCTCACGGCCACGGGGTGTACGTTGCATAAAACCCTCTTGTATAAGGAAGGGTTCATAGACTTCTTCCAATGTGCCGGGTTCTTCACCTACAGCAGTGGCTATAGTCGTTAATCCGACAGGACCACCTTTAAATTTATCTATAATGGCCAGCAAGATGCGGTTGTCCATTTCGTCCAAACCATGTACATCT
>JANPGE010000226.1:0-24004 GCA_031423805.1 Segetibacter sp.
TGATTACACCACGATTTTACCCAATACTAAGCAATCGTGGAATTATCAGTTTCATGGCATCCCCGGCGCATGGACAAAAACAACCGGCAGTGGAATAAAAGTATTTATAATAGATACCGGAAGCGAATTTGATCAGGAAAACCTTGGAAGTACTTTCAATCAGGGGAGTTCATCTGGCAGAACGGTTGAGAAAATTGTAACACTTCCCCGATCTACATTTTTAGGTATTCCAACCGGTTCGGTTGAAACACCTGATGATGGTTGCGGACATGGCACCTCTATGGCCGGTGCATGTGCAGCCCCAAGAGGTACTGATGGCGCAGCCTGTGGTGTGGCTTACAATTGCAA
This sequence comes from Segetibacter sp., assembly GCA_031423805.1. Taxonomy (GTDB): domain Bacteria; phylum Bacteroidota; class Bacteroidia; order Chitinophagales; family Chitinophagaceae; genus Segetibacter. The sequence goes on from JANPGE010000226.1 coordinate 349, forward strand.
TCTTGTAACCTGTCGTGCAGCTGCTGATGTTTACCTTGACGATAGCCGTGAAGTGAAAGGTGCTGCAGATGCCTACACCAATGCTGCCAACAGGCCCGATGTTAAAATAATCAGTATGAGTATGGGTAAAATTACCAGTAGCTCACAGCTTAGCGATGCAATTAAATACGCTTATGGCAAAGGCAAACTTATGTTTTGTGCAGCAGGAACATCCTTTGGATGGTCAGCAGGATGGTTTGGGGTAATTTTTCCGGGATATATGGCAGAGGTTAATGCTGTCACCGGTGTAAAAGACAATAATTTTAACAGCAACTGTAGCGATTGCCATCAAGGTGCAGAAACTGATTTTACTGTCGTGATGGAAAAATCTGCAAATGGTCGCAGTCCCCTTACCCTGGCTATGAGTGGTGATGTACCATCAACAGTAGGAGGATCTTCAGTAGCAACTGCTACAACTGCAGGCATGGCCGCACTTATCTGGAGCCGTTTCCCAACAATGACCCGTGATCAGGTGGTTACAAAAATGATTCAAAACTGCAGTAATTACCCAACAAAAAACAATAACCTAGGTTGGGGGAATTTAAATGTAAATGCTGCTACTAACTAATTGATTTGCAATTTATTAGAATATTTATTTTATATTTAATTTTGCAATTGCACTATATTATCACATTTAACTTTAGTTGATTTCTGCAAATATTGGATAATCAATATTTTAAATGATTGATAATTCAAGAACTCTCTCAATGTATTTACAAAATATTTTTTTTTATAATTAGAACTAAGTAAAAAAGTCTACATTATTTGTTTGATTTGAATAGCATATTACGATCTCTTTCGTTCATTACTTTTAATAATTTTTCATCTTTGAATAATATGCTCCATCATTTCAAATTGTATAGAAAATCACAAAATATTCGTTATTAGGTTACTTTAAATATTAATGCAGCATAAATAAGAATAGTTTTCTCTATTTTTAGTATCACATCAAAATGAATCATTGTGTTAGATACATATTTGTTTGCGGGTTAGTTTTTTTTGTCTCATTATTTTGTGGACAATATTCCTATGCCCAAAACGGAACAGGTGATACCTTAAAAGTATATGGAGTTGTGTATAATGGTGATACAATTCCTGCGGGCAGAATGATAGACGTAACTGTTCGTACAAAAATGCTGGAAAAATGGAAAAAGTACTGGGCAGAGTGGAGTAGGTTGAGAAATGCTGTCTATGTAACTTATCCTTATGCAAAAGCAGCAGGTAGGGTTATAAATGAAATAAACCTGCAGCTAACCAATGTGGTAGACAAAGATCAAAGAAAGAAAATTATTAAGTCCCGGGAAAAGGATTTAAAAAGAGAGTTTGCAGATAAACTGACAAATCTTTCGGTTTATCAGGGCAAAGTGCTGATGAAACTGATATACAGGGAAACAAACAATAATTGTTACAATTTAATTAAGGAATATAAAGGAGGATTTACTGCGGGTTTTTGGCAAACCGTTGCTGTTATTTTTGGAAGTAACCTAAAGCAAAACTTTGATCCTGCACAAAATGAACGGGATCAATCAATTGAGCTTATTGTAAAAGATGTGGAACGTATGTATGGTCATAGAAGTTGATTTGTAAAAATCAATTTTAAATATTTCTCAATTTGGGATTTATGTGGAAAATATTTTAAGTAAATGTAAAATTTAATCTGGTAATGTTTTGGAAGTCTACTTTTCATACTTTATATTTGCCCTCCAAATAATATTTATTAACCGCATTTAAATTTCTATTTAAGATGCCTGTAAAAATGAGACTGCAAAGACATGGCAGTAAAAAACGTCCTTTCTACTTTATTGTGATTGCTGACGGCCGTGCACCAAGAGATGGAAAATTCATCCAGAAACTTGGAACTTACAACCCATTAACTGTACCTGCAACAGTACAGCTAGATCGCCAAAAGGCATTGGATTGGTTGCAAAAGGGTGCTCAACCTACAGATACTGTAAGACGCATTCTTTCATTCAAAGGGGTTCTTTTCCTTAAGCACTTATTGCGTGGTGTTACACTAGGATTGTTTGATGAAGCTACAGCTATGGAAAAATTCCAGGTTTGGCACACTGAACATGAGTCGCAAATCAGAAAGCGTAGTGATGATAACCGCAACAAACAAAGAGCAAGGAGAAATCCACCTGTTGTTAAGCGTGTTGAGAAACCTGTTGAAGCTCCACAACCTGAAGCTGAAGCACCAACTGAAGATGCTACACCTGCAGAATAATTTTCTATAGGCTTAAGTAATTGAAGTCCCTGACATAGTTGGGGACTTTTTATTTATAATCAAAGCTTAACAAAGTTGTTATTAATACTGAAGTGTATCTTCACCTAAAAGATAATTATTTACTTGTTATGCTTAATTTCATCTGATGAGTAATTATTTTAGCATAGGAAAAATAGCTGCAACACATGGACTAACCGGGGAAATAGTGGTAAAACATGCATTGGGCAAAAAAACCGACTTTAAAGGTTTACAAACTATTTTTATTGAAGAAAAGAAAGGTGCATTTCTACCATATTTTGTAGAGTCTGCTACAGCAAAAAATGATGCAGAAGTTTTTATAAAGCTTGAAGGTTTTAACACTAAGGAAAGTGCAAAAAGGTTGACACAAAAGGAAGTTTGGTTATTAAAAACCGATTTTGATAAATATGCCGCTAAATCATCCCCGATCTCTCTACTGGGTTTTATGATGATAAATGAAGGCAAGCAAATTGGTGAAGTAATAGAGGTAATTGAACAGCCTTTGCAGGTATTTTGCAAAATTATGTATAAGAATAACGAAGCACTTATACCAATACATCAGGAAAGTCTTCAAAAAATAGATCAAAAACAGAAACTTGTTTATGTAAAGTTACCTGATGGTTTGTTAGATATTTATGGTGAGTAATATGAAATTTTGATTGGTTCAACTATAATATCAATAAATTATAAAACACACATTTCTTTTAAAATACCAATGCTGCACTTAAACAAAGTTCATCATATTGCTATCATTTGCAGCAATTATGAAAAATCAAAAGCATTTTATACTCAAATATTAGGGTTTAAAATGGAGCAGGAAATTTATAGAAAAGAACGATCCTCTTTTAAGACCTTCGCGTCCTGAATCGGTTGGGCTAAGGCATATAGCCTTTGAAGTTGATAATATTGATAATTCAATAGAATTCTTAAAAAGCCAAAACATAAGTGTAGAACCTATTAGGGTAGATGAATTTACTAATAAACGGTTTACATTTTTTACAGACCCTGATATGCTTCCAATAGAATTATATGAAAAATGAGTGCTTATTTTTTAGCAATTTGTTTCTTCAATATTTTTCTTCCCCTGGATCTGAATGCAGGTGTCTCATTCTCCCATTTATCTTCAATTATTAATTTCAGTTCTGGCAAAATTTCAGGATAAACATTACTCAACTTGTCTAAAATTCCCATAGCAAATGCCTTTATTGCAATTGCAGCGTTCACATCTACCAAAAATTTGAAACATGTGTCAATCACTTCACCATGCAATACTTCAGGTATCCTAATTCTTTCTAAAATTCTCAATGAGTTTCTTAAGATAGCAACATGAACATCTCTTTTATGTAACTGACTGACCAAGGGTTCAACATAAGGCTCAATCATTTCAGGTGCCAAATCTACAGCATGACTAAGCGTAAATGCAGCCCGTTGGCTCAACCTATATTGTGGGCTAAGAAAGCAATTTATTAATTCAGCAAATCTTTTGGAAGATGAAATGGCATAAGACGCTATAATTTTCGCCTGTCGTAATGAATGTTCTTTCATTAACTCTAATCCAATATACATGATGCATATAATTAGTAGAATTTGAAATTAACGGTAAAATGTGATACGAAAAATATGAAGTAGCATATTTTTGGGTAATTTGTAGAACTAATTAGTAATTATAAATGTTCTATTTTTTTTGCAAACGGTAAACTGAAATTTACCTTAAATTGATTAACTAAAATTAAGAAAAAAGTGCGTTTTCATAGGTTTACCAAATACGATCCAAATTCAGAGAGTAAAAGCAAATTTGAGCAATTGCTTAACCTGTTTTACCAACTACTCACTTATACAAGTGGCGACGTGCAGGAATCGCTGCAATGGCTCAATCAATTAGACAATCAATATGGTTTGACTAATGATGAATATGGCATGGGTGACTTTTTAGACGAACTAAAAGAAAAAGGATATATAGATGAAAACCCTGTAAATGGTACTATTTCAATTACAGGAAAAACAGAACAAGGCATTCGTAAAAGCAGTCTTGAAGAAATTTTCGGTAAACTCAAAAAATCAAAACAAGGCAATCACGATACATTTAAGCCGGGTGGGGGCGATGAGATTAGCCCGGATATTCGTCCGTTTCAGTTTGGCGATACTATGGAGCAGATTGATTTTACTGAAAGCATAAAAAATGCCCAAATAAATCATGGTATTGATAGCTTTAGAATGAATGAAGATGATTTGAGCATTCGCGAAACTGACTATAAATCACAGACAAGTACTGTATTAATGATTGACATTAGCCATAGTATGATACTTTATGGCGAGGATAGAATTACTCCTGCTAAAAAGGTTGCAATGGCATTGAGCGAACTCATCACTACCAAATATCCCAAAGATACATTGGATATTGTAGTATTTGGAAACGATGCATGGCCTATAGAGATAAAAGATTTGCCTTACTTACAGGTGGGACCATACCACACCAATACTGTTGCAGGGTTGGAATTGGCAATGGATTTATTGCGCCGCAGAAAGAACCCTAATAAACAGATTTTTATGATAACTGATGGTAAACCTACCTGTCTTAAAATTGGAGGCCGTTACTATAAAAACAGTTTTGGTCTTGACAGAAAAGTTGTGAATCGTTGTATGAACCTTGCTGCTCAATGTAAGAAGCTTAAAATACCTATTACTACATTTATGATTGCAAGTGATCCTTATTTGCAAAAATTTGTAACAGAATTTACCGAAACCAATAACGGAAAAGCATTTTTTGCCGGACTGGACAAATTAGGCGCTTTTATTTTTAAGGATTTTGAAAGTGGTAGAAGTAAGACGGTTTATTAACGCCCACCCCATTCATAAAATATATTTACAAGAAATAAAAAAAATCAAAAGATTTATTATACAGCATACTCAACATTATGGATATACACAAAATAAAAACACTGGGCGAACTTAAGCAAAGCGGATATAAAAGCAGGCCTATAAAGGAAGAAGTAAGACAAAACCTTATTACTAAAATTAAAGAAAAGGAAAATACCTTTCCCGGTATTATAGGTTATGAAGATACGGTAATACCCGATACTGAAAGAGCATTACTGAGCAGGCATAACATATTGTTTTTGGGTCTTAGAGGACAAGCTAAAACAAGAATGGCACGTCAGATTATTGACTTGTTGGATGAATATATACCTATTATTTCAGGTAGTGAAATTAATGATGATCCATTGCATCCTTTGAGTAAATATGCTAAAGATCTTATTGCGCAGCATGGCGATGAAACCCCAATTCATTGGGTACACCGGGCTGAACGTTATGGAGAGAAACTTGCAACTCCGGATGTTAGTGTGGCAGATCTTATTGGCGATATAGACCCCATAAAAGCAGCTAATCTAAAGTTGAGTTTTGGAGACGAACTTGTAATACATTACGGCATTATACCCAGAAGCAACAGGTGCATATTTGTGATAAATGAATTGCCCGATTTGCAGGCACGTATACAGGTAGCGCTTTTCAATATTTTGCAGGAAGGCGACATTCAGATACGTGGTTTTAAATTGCGTATGCCGTTAGATATACTATTTGTATTTACAGCAAATCCTGAAGATTATACCAACAGAGGTAGTATAGTTACTCCCCTTAAAGACAGAATTGAAAGTCAGATACTTACTCACTATCCTAAAACAATTGAAACCTCATTGGAGATAACTTCTCAGGAGGCTAATGTACCGGTTGAACAATTAAATAGAATTACGATAAGCGATTTGGTAAAACGTCTGATAGAACAAGTAGCATTTGAAGCCCGAACTAATGAGTATGTTGATAAGAAAAGTGGGGTCAGTGCAAGGCTAACTATAGCAGCATATGAAAATGCATACAGTAGTGCAGAACGTAGAGCCATAATACATAATGAAGACGAAACACAAGTTTGGATTAGTGATTTGGTGGGCATTATACCCGCTATAACCGGCAAAATTGAATTGGTATACGAAGGTGAACAGGAAGGGCCTTATCAGGTAGCAGTTAATCTTGTAGACAAGGCAATACGCACACAGTTTATTCAATACTTTCCCAACCCTGAAGTGGCCAAAAAGAAAAGGACTACAGGAAAACCATCTCAACAGGCAAAAGTAGAAGTTGAAAATCCATATAAATCTATAACCCGTTGGTTTGATGCAGGCAATCATGTAGATCTTTTGATGGATAGTAAAGATGCCGACAAGCTAGCTACCTTATATAAAGTAGATGGTTTGCATGCATTTGTAAAAAAGCATTATCCACAAGCTAATGAAATGGAAAATGCATTACTTATGGAGTTTGTATTGCACGGTTTGGCAGGCTACTCTCTTATTAGTAAAAAGATGATGGAAGGTCGTATTGAGTTTAAAGACCTGATGGGCAGTATGATGAATCTAAGCGACATGAATTTTGAAGATGATCTTACTGAAGATGATTTTCAATAGAAATCCAGATCATATTCATTTATATAAATGCAGATCTTATGGTCTGCATTTTTTTATTTCAATTATTGCTTTGCAACCGTTTGATTAGAAAAAAAGGAAAAAATAGTTGTCCCGTAATTTCTATGAAACTCAAACCCGGAATACTTTTCGTAGTTGTTTCGTGGGGTATGTTCTAATACAAAATAGCCATTATCAGCTATCAGTTTTTTTGCAACAATTAGTTTTGGAATCTCATCTATAGAACCAAGAGAGTAGGGTGGACCAGCAAAAATAAAATTGAATTGTTCATTACAATTTATCAGAAACTGAAAAACATCCAAACGTAGTATTTTACAATTTTCAACCTTTAGCATCTCCATATTCTTCTTTATGAAATCGTGCATTGTTGCATCCTTTTCTATAATTGTAAGGTCTGCTGCACCTCTTGATGCCAATTCATAGCTTATTGCACCGGTTCCTCCAAAAAGATCAAGGGTTTTTATACTATCCAGTTCCATTCTATGCTGAAGTATATTAAATAAGCCTTCTCTTGCTATATCAGTTGTGGGCCTTGTATGAGGCATATTGGCCGGTGGATTTATTTTTCTGCCACCAAATTCTCCGGAAATGATTCTCATAATGCAAGATTGAAGAATGGGGTAAAATAATGACCGGGATAATCAGCCGTATTAATTAGAGAAAGCGTAGGGTCAATCTTTTCTGTTACTATTATTTTAAAGTAATTGCTCAATTCTCTAAATAGTTTATAGTTAGGATCTAAAACACCACATACCCTAACCTCTACAATATTAGTATCTAATTCGTACTGTTTGGCTATATTTAAAAGTTGGTACAATACATCTTCAGGATTTTCATAAATGAAATTCTGAATTAAATGCAAGGTATTATCTTTTATTATAGTTGCTATGAAATAGGTATTATAAAACTGAACATATATTAGTGGCCCAGCTAAACTACCGGTTACTTTGTTTATAGTTTTTAAAATATTTGTCCAGGTATGCTTTAATTCAATATGGTCAAATCGAGGTGTGAGCAGGTCTGTTAACTCTTGTGGAACACGATAAACACATACCATTTGAGGCTGCATCTCTACTATATCATTGTGGGAGATAGATTGAGCATCCAATCCAAAAATCATATTTAAATAATCACTCGATATGCTTTCGGAAAATTTATCTGAAGGAACGGGCAGGCAAAATTCATGATTAATATAAATTGTTGCTGAAACAAATGAATGATTTAGATAACGGGATGTATTTCTTATTGCAATGAAGAGTTTATCTAATGATGCTTCATTTTCAACAAAAGTAAATAATTCAAAACCGGTAATGTTTTTAGAGGTATTGGTTAATACCAAAGCTATATGCGATTTCCCAACCTCTAAAATCAGCATATCATCCTTATTTAAAAGTTGCTCATTTTCGCCGTTATAAATACCAAAACTTTTTGTTACCATAAATTTTTTACTAATTGCATTTGCAAGTTTACAAACAAAAATACCTAATAAGGGATATTTAAAATGCAGAATGCATTTTGCTTAAAATAATACAAACATCTACCCTGATGAATATAATCAGCTTCTTTTTTTTTACACCATTTGTCATTGCATTTCGCTCAATATTTTTTTTCCTTCGGCTTTCCACATTGCATCATCAGGGGTACGGTTGGGCAATTTTACAAGTAGATTTAAAATCTCAATAGCCTTAGAAGGATTATTATTGAATTTATATGCTTTGGCTAATTCAAGAAAATTTTGCACAAAATAGGGCTCCGATGTCTTACATTTATCCATATACAGAATGGCATTTTCAATAGATGCATCAGGAATGCCTCCGTATAAAACCTTCACCGCAGCCTTTTTGGTCCAGGCTGTATTTACAATATTGAAATTCCATATACCCATTAAAAAATTACTTTTACCGTGATTTGAATTATACTTAATTGACCTATTGGCAAATGCAAAAGCTTCTCGTAAGAGAATTACCAATTTTTTATTTTCAGTTTCAATACTGCTTAAATCCAAGGCAGCTAAACCACGGGCATAATTAGCATCACAATTTGTGCTGTCTATTAGTAAGGCTTTGTCTGCATAATATTTTGCATTATTATATAATTCAAGTTTTGCTGGTACAGTACTTTGTCTTGATCCAAATGAAGCGTTAAGTAAACTTACTTTTAATAAAGCCACTATATTTCCACTGTCAGCTGCTAAAATGGATTTGTACTTTAGTAATGCACTATCTTCTTTTAAAGCACGTTCGTAATTAACAGCCTGTTTTAGCAATACATTTATCTCTTGTGCATAGCTTTTTGAGATGAAAAAAATAAGTGGTAATAAAATAATATTTTTCATCGGTAAATTTTATGAGTGACACCTACAGAGCCCTGAAAATTTGTAATTGGGGGACTTAATTTATAAATTGAAATTTCTACTGATTGTATGATTTGGTAATCTGACATAACAGTATTGGCTATATCGCAAACTACACTTTCAAGTAATTGCCTTCTTATTGCCATTTTAGTTTTTATAATTTCATAGATTGAAGCATAATTTACCGTTTCATTTATAGATAAAACATCTCCATGCAAAATAGAGAAGGTGGCAGTCAAATTGATTTTAAATTCGTTACCAATAATTTCCTCACCATTATGTAAACCATGGTAAGCATAAATAACAATATCTTTTAAGTTTATTTCCATATTAATTTATAAAGTCATTATGTACAGTACATAACTATATTCGTTCAATCAAATTAATTATGGCTTTTAAAATTAAAACTTATCAACATCATTAAATACCGGGGCTGTTTAAATTAAAAATACCAATATCAGTTTAATGTCCTTTTATCATTAGATATTTTTCTGCATCTAAGGCTGCCATACAACCACTACCTGCGGCAGTTACTGCCTGTCTATAAATTTTGTCCTGAATGTCGCCTGCGGCAAAAACGCCGGGTACATTAGTTTTTGTAGTACCGGGTAGGGTGCATAAATAACCGCTTTCGTCCATATCTATCCAACCTTTAAAAATTTCACTGTTGGGAGTGTGGCCTATTGCTACAAAAAAAGCACTAACAGCAATTTCTGAAAGTTGATTTGTTTGTAAATTTTTTATTCTTACTGCTTCTACTTTATTTTCCCCTAAAACCTCATCAGTTTCTGTGTGCCAATAAACCTGTATATTCCCTGTATGAAATACCCTGTCCTGCATAATTTTAGAAGCTCTCATTTCTCCACGGCGAACAAGCATATGCACCTTGCTACAAATTTTTGAAAGATAAAGCGCCTCTTCGGCAGCAGTATCACCCGCACCAACTATTACAACTTCTTTTCCTTTGAAAAAAAATCCATCACACACTGCACATGCACTTACACCATAGCCATTAAGCCTTTGTTCGCTTGGAAGCCCTAACCAACGTGCAGAAGCACCTGTGCTGATAATAACCGTTTCGGCTTCAATAATTTTTTCCTCATCTATCCATACCTTATAAGGAGATTCCATAAAATCTACTTTGGTAGCTATACCATATCTGATATCGGCACCCATACGTGCTGCCTGCTTTTCAAAATGAATCATCATTTCAGGACCTTGAACACCATCTGCATATCCCGGATAATTTTCAACTTCAGTTGTTATGGTTAATTGTCCACCCGGTTGTATGCCCTGATATAATATAGGTTTCATATTAGCCCTTGCTGCATAAATTGCAGCAGTATAACCTGCCGGCCCCGAACCTATAATTAAACAGTTTGTTTTTTCTATGCTATTTTCCATTCTAACTTATTATTTATTTAATTTGAATTATTGCTATGGATATATACAAATGTAGAGAAGTTTTTTGGGTGTATTTTCTAACGGGGAACAATGAGTGTTTTGTATTGAACACCGTATCCACAAAAAGCACCCAATGCATTGTTGTTTACATTCCCCAGCACTTTTGTTGGGCTTGAAAAAGGGTTGCCTACATTAGAATAACCAAATTCAAGCGTTCGCCAAAAGTCGAATGAACTTTTATCAATATTAGCAAATTTTACTGTTATAGTATCACCTTTATTAAAGAAACCATAGTCTTTTTCATCGGGTAGATTATTGCGGTCAATACCCTGATCCACCTGTATGCTATAGGTAGTACCATCAATAACCTGATCATCAAATACTGAAAACTGACCGGGCAAAAATTGTCCTTGATTTACCTTTGTAAAGTATCTTATAAAATTTCCATAACCCGGCGGATCTGTAACCTTTGTCATCATTACAACTTTTGTACTATCTGTATTAAAAGGGGCAGGTTTCCACCAAAGACTATCTATTTTTTTTGCAATAACAGGAATTGTAGTTGAAGCTGTATAAAGTTCACTTTTATACTTAATATTCAATTGGTATTTTTTTCCCGGAATACCCATTATTTCAGCAGATTGATTTAAAGTATCTGTGGTATAATATACCAAATTATAACCACCGCCTAAGGGAAAACTATATGGTTTCAATAAACTGGTGTCGGTTCCGTCTGTAAGTGTAATTGTTGCATCAGTAACTAATGATGATGCCAGAATTTGTGGATTAATTTTTCCAAAATAATCAAGGGAAGTACTAAGAAATACTAAAGGGGCCTTGCCGTTTTCTATTGACCCATCAACAACCAACAAGGGAATACGTGTTTCAGGATTTAGGATAATTGATTTTTCGCACCCACAAAAGAAAATCAATAAAAATACTAAACTATAATATTTCATTTTGCAAAAGTATGGAGTATAATAACTGTAATTACAATTAGTAGTTATTACAGTTCACAATAATAAAATTAAATATGCCACAAGGTAAATTGTGGCATATTTAATCTGAAAATGAAAAGACGATTAAGCTTCTACTAAATTACCTGCTGCCAGATTTAGAAAATTGGGTAAAATATGTTTGTTGGTAAATGAAATTTTGTTTGGGTCTTCCAAATGTTCAATCATACTTTTCCATTTTGGTTCACCATGATTTGCTATTACTGTTTCTTTTTTATCCTGTCTTTGTAAATACATACTCATACCACTTGCATCGGCTTCAGGATGGAATTGTGTAGCTATGAAATATTCATTGATACGAATAGCCATTATTGCCCTTTCCAGATCCACATGTGGGCGTAGCTTCTCAAGAGCCAGAATTTTGCCTCCACGGGCCGCTATAGCATCAAAGTTAGGTTCTGTAACCTGATACTCTCTGCTATCAACAGCGTAAAACGGATTTTTTAGATTTTCGAAAACAGGTTCATCGTATCCGTCTTCTATCATGTGTACAGGAAATACACCAAAGGATGTTGATTTTCTTTTAGATACCAATCCTAACTGATAGTATCTGCAAATAAGCTGAAAACTATGGCAAATAAAGAAAACATGTTTTTTGGGGAAATTTTCAGATCCGTTATTCCATGTTTCGATTTGATTAACCCAATCAAACATTTTTATCTCCCACTCTGTGCCTTCACTTTCGAGGGGCGAACCTGGTCCGCCTGTAGAAATATAAATATCAAAAGTCGTGTCTGGTACTTCACATTTTTGTCTTACATTAAATTCAGAAACACTAAAAAGATAGTCGTTAGCCCCTGCCCAATCATCAATAATGGTGCGAATACAACGCATACCCTGATTTTCTGCTCCATCATATAAATCGAGAATAGCTATCCTTAATTTTCTTTTTACTTCCCAGGAATTTTGATCTGTCAAAACATTTGTAGACATGATGGACATTATGAGTTTTAAATAGGAATCAATAAAATCATCTTAAAGTGTATTTAGATGAAATTATAAAAAAATATAAACGGCAAATTTACGAAACTATTGCAAATAATTAAATGCTGGATAAATCGAAATTAAGGTCAATTACAAATTATCCTTATGTTAATAATAATTTCAAATACAATTATTATTACAATGAAAACGTAAAAAAGTTAATGCTAAATTTAACTTTATGGTTTAAAAGTAAAAGTCTTTAAATTTTGGGTAGTTTAAAAATTCAAACCGCATTTCGTATGATTAAAAATAGACTAAGCCCATATTATTCAAGTAAACCTTTGAAAAATCAATTTCAATTATTAATCAATTGTATTTTGAAGAAATGTTAAGTATTGCTTTTTATTAGATAGTTGCACAATTTAAATAATATTCGTGCAGCAATATTTGCATCCAATCCACCATCTCCAACACCCACTTCATTTAAGTCAAATCCTATAATTTTTTTACCGCTTTCTACTATTTTTTTAAGAAGATAACTTACTTGTTCTGCCTCAAGACCTCCTGCCACAGGGGTTCCTGTATTAGGGCATAATTTAGGATCAAGACCATCAATATCGAAACTTATAAAAACCTGATTCGGTAGTTGGTTTATGATATCATCTACAATATTTTTCCAGGATTCACCTTCAAATTGTCTTTCTTTAATTTCTTTATCAAAAAAGGTAATAATGCGATCAGAATGGTCTAAAACAAAGTTGTATTCATCTTCACCATAATCACGAACACCCACCTGTACTAATTTTTTAAGATGAGGTATTTCAGTAATCGCATTGTACATTATAGAGGCATGACTATATTTAAAATCTTCATAGGCAATTCTCAAATCCATATGAGCATCTATCTGAAGTATTCCAAAGTCTTTATATTTTTCTGCTATGGCTTTAAAATAACCTAAAGGTGTACTGTGGTCACCACCTATCAAACCAACTAATTTACCTTTTTCCATTAAGGCTTTAGTTTGCTCATACACCCAGTTATTCATAAAAATATTGCCTTCATTAATTTCCCTTAGGCTTTTGCACATGAATTTATTGGCCTGAACATCATTACCTTTTGAAATATAATCAATATAAAGTTCAGCTTCCTTGCGCAGATAATCGCTTTTGAGTAATATTTTTCGATCCACAGGTCGCATATAATACCCGTTTCGCCAACCATCTTTTATTTCGGGATCAAACAAATCTACCTGAAGGCTTGCCTTAAATATATGATCTGCTGCCCGGCTTGTACCTGCCCCAAAACTTACTGTAACCTCCCATGGTACAGGCAATAATACTACTTTGGCATCATCTTCACTAAAAGGCAAACCAAATATATTATTGTTGGGGTTGCCAGCCTGATTATGGTCAAAAAGAGAAAGGTCTACCATTGTGTCTTTTTTTAAACGGAATGCAAGGTAGGTAGAAGGATAATTAAAATGCAGGAAGTATTCTATATTATTTCATAAAATAACCACATTCTGATTATTTTTTATCATTACTCTGTTGAGTTATAGGCTTACCCTTACTATAAATCTAAAAGGTATTTTTAAGGACTTTAATTAAAGAAAAAAATTAATCCAGATTTTGGGCATTACTGGCTATGTACATAGCAAAAGCCGCAATAGCGGTATCTTTAAGAATACTAATCAATGACATTTGTTTCATTTCACCATCACCTGCATTTAAAAAATTAGGTAAGTGAATGGTGATTACAAAAATCATAAGCAGAAATGCTAATAGATATCCCGCTATTTTTACTTTTTTGTGTAGAATGAAAGCAATACCTGCCATCATAAATGCTATACCTGTAAAATAAACCCAAATAATACCACCCGGTAAGTAAGCGGGTACATAACCAAATAATTCTTTTGGTTTCATCAGATGAAAAGATCCAAAAATAATAAGTATTATACCTAGTATGATAACTGAAATTCTTGCAATAGGATTAGTTTTCATAAGTTTTGTTTTGTTTAAGAAAGGTACGACTTAATATTTAAAAGAAAAAACAACACATCATCATTAGTGACATTTATTAAAAAAAATATATTCATAGACTTTTGTTATTACAGAACCAGGCATATTTATTTTACCAATTATTTTGATGTATTTACATTTAATTTTACGCTTACCTTACGAAACGGGCAGCCAATAGAAATATGAAAATCGGCAGAATTCACAGTTGGAAAAAAGTTATTACACAAATATTGTTGCTTGTGCTACCTACCATATTTTTGGTTGGTTATTTAGTATTTAATGCAAATGATTATTTCTCAATATTACAAAATAGCAGTTTTGAACAAACGCTTTATTTCACCATAGGCATTGTATCAGCTACTGTATTTTATGCTTACCGTCTTAGGTTTTTAAGCACTCTAGCTGTGCTTTTGCTATTTCTCATATTGGCCTACAATTTTATGGGCAAAATATATTCAGGTGAATTTGACACATTCTTTTATTCAATTAAATTTCTAATTTTTACTTACCTCTTTACTGCCGGATGGATAGCAGGATATGGATTTTCAAGATCACGTTTTTTTACAATTTTCTTTTCCATTCTTTTACTTTCACTTCAGGTTTTGGTTGTAAGTAAAACATCAGAAATATCTGCAGGTAAGCTAATTACAGCATTTGCCCCGGTATTATTCTATTCATTTTTTTTGATTTATACCGCAGAGCTTATAAGAAATTTGAATGAGGATAATAAAGGCTTTATTTGGTATTTAATAAAACGAACAGGAGTTTTTGTATTGTTCTCATTATCATTAATAGCGGTTATACTACTCATTTTTCAACAAGAGTTTAAAGGGATAGAAAAAGATTGGGCAGGCAAAGAGGGAGGCAGCAATAATGGAAAGGAGGGTATGACTAAAGAAAATAAAGATGGGTCAATAAGTAATAATGATCAGATGAAAATGACGGGATCGTTGAGTAAGGATAAAAGGCTGGTATTTGTTGCTAAATTAGACAACTATTTTCCCGATGGAAAAACTCCCAATCCACTATATTTTACTAACCTGTACTATACTAAGTTTGACACGCTGACACAAACTTTTGAAACCGACTCTACACTTCCAAAAAATGATCTGTTTAGCCCTGACCCATCCAGAATTCGGTTGTATTTTACCAAAACAGATACTTCGGTTATCAGCAATTCTATGGGTACCTTAAACAGAAAAATTATTTCAGCAGATATTTACAAAGTCATCTTATCCCCTAATGAGTATGTTGCACCTTCCACATCATTTTTCTGTCAGCCTTTACCGGTAGAAAATGATTATAAAAATCTATTTAAAAGTGCATATAGAGCAAAAATGTGGGTGAGTAATCTTAATAGTGCTTATTTTATTTACAATCCTGCAGGAAACAAGCAATTGGAAAATTTTCAACAATTAAGATTTGATCAATTACGCAATGCCGGTAGTTATGAAGGTGTAGATAAGTCCTTTATGAGTTATTATACGTTTATGCCCCGTAATGAAGAGTATAATCGTATTACTTTACTCGCCCAATCAATTACGAAGAATGCTTCTACTACTGTAGATAAAATGATAGCAATAAGAGATTATTTTACTGGCAAAGATGAATTTGGTCAACCATTGTTTAAATACAGCGACAATCCCGGTATACCCGGAATGCCAAGTGCCAGTAAATTGAATTATTTTTTGTTTGAAAATAGAAAAGGTTATTGCGCCTATTATGCAGGTGCAACACTTTTTATGTTACGGTCTTTGGGTATACCCAGCAGAATAGCAGCGGGTTTTTTAACTATAGACAGAAGTAGTAAAAATCCCGGATGGTATTGGTTCTATGCCGATCAGGCCCATGCCTGGGTTCAATTGTTTTTTCCAGGTTATGGATGGATAGACTTTGACACAACAGTACCTGATCAGAATACACAACAATCTCCTCAGCCAGACGGCACACCACCCATGAATACACAACAGGCATTTATGGTTGCCGATGGCAATGCAGTAAGTATTGATACGATAAGTAAGACTGTTGTCATGAAAGTAAGCAAAATGCTTTTTCACGATGAAAATATCATCATTAAAAATCCTGAAAATATTTTACTTGATGTATCAATTGCCTCAATAACAAAAGATACAGGAGTTGGAAAGCTGAATGACATAAAACCGGGTACAAGCATAGTTGCAGTTTCTTATGCAGAATCTCTCAAAAATATTTTTATTAATGAACAGGATAATTTAACCAGCCTTATAAAAAGAATACCAAATCCAACTCCGGTTGATGAAATAAAAATAATGGAGACAGATGATCAGAAGCAACAAAAAAAACAAATCAGTTCTGGTGAATCAAAATCAATAGATTGGGTTAATATTTTAAGGACCTTTCTGTTCATCATAGTAGCCGGTCTTTTAGTACTGTTTAGTTTACCATGGTTTATTTGGCAATATTTGAATTATAAAGCCAAAAATGATACACATTTGAAATCTCAATTGTATCCTATTAATAATGCCCTCTTTTTTTTACTTAATCAGTTAGGTGAAAAAAGACAGGACGAAAGCCCTGAACAATTTTCACGAAGATTAGACTCAAAAATGGGAACCCATTTACACACTTTTATGGTTATTTATCAAAAAATTAAATTCAGCAACCTTAATTTAACCCAAAATGAAATTGAGTTTATTAAGCAATTTTACCAAAACGCTGTAAAGAAAATAACATTACATTTTCCGTTAAAAACAAGATTATTTGGGTTTTTACAATTTTCAAGAACATTTCAATATTTTGAATATACAAAAAAAAATAATTAAATGGAACAACAAAATCAACTACAAGACGCCATAGAGAATATTGAAAAACTGGTAGATAATATTGAGACGGTTATTAAGGGAAAACGAACTCAGATACAACTGATAGTAACCGCATTATTAGCCAAAGGTCATATACTTATAGAAGATAACCCCGGTACCGGCAAGACAGTAATGGCAAAGACCCTGGCGCAAAGTATCAGCAGCCTATCAAATGATAGTACAACAAATTTTAAAAGAATACAATTTACCCCGGATTTGTTGCCAATGGATTTAATAGGCTCCCACATATTTGATGATATTAAGAAAGAATTTGTCTTTAAAAAAGGACCATTATTTTGTAATGTTTTACTTGCAGATGAAATTAACAGAGCATCCCCCAAGGTACAATCTGCACTTCTGGAGTGTATGGCCGAAAATCAAATAACAATTGGAGATACAACCTATCCATTAGAGCAACTTTTTTTTACAATTGCAACACAAAATCCTGTGGAAATGGAAGGCACCTACCCATTACCGGCTGCACAGCTTGATCGTTTTTTTATAAAAATAATTTTTGGGTATGTAGATGAAGATACAGAATTGGATATCTATTACAATTACCTTGGCATTGCTGACAATCTAAGTCATATAAAACAAGTACTTTCTATGCAAGAAATACTACTACTTCAGCAAGAAGCTGAAAATGTATTTATAGATAAGGAAATAGTAAAGGCGGTTAGAAATATAGTATGGGAAACCCGTCGTAATACTGATATTTTATTAGGTGCAAGTACACGTAGTGGTATTACATTTCTTAAATGTTTAAAAGCTTTTGCTTTGGTTAATGGCAGATCTTTTGTGAATGAAAATGACATTCAACTAATAACAAAAAATGTATTAGACCATCGGTTGATTTACAGAAATAAAGATGCAAAAATAAATTCCCTCAATTCTATCATTAATAAGGAAATGAATAGATTAAGTAAGCTGAAAATATATTTAAAGAATGAATGAGCTAGATTTTTATAAGAGTAAATAACAGGCCAAGAAAAACAGATTGAACAAGTACCAAAAACATTATTGCTCTTGTAAGGTTATTCTGAATTTTTTTATAACGAATTTTTTTGGGGTCCTCCGTTAAGACCAAATTTATATAATGGTAGTAAAAAAATTTAGACAAACTTCTACTTCTATATTCACTTGATAAAACGAAAACAATTTTAGCAAAGAACAATATAGCTATGAACACATAAGTTCTGGTAAAAAGAAAATAAATAATTAAATCAAACATAGCAGAAATTTGGAATCAGGAAATAATATGCAAAATAATAAATTTAAAATATTTTCAGATTAAAATTGAATTATGTCTAACACCTCTAAAAAGTTTAATATCTAAATTTTTTTACAGCAAATAAATTTTATGCAATGTGTAATTTTAATTGCTTAAACATAATATAATTGTTTGTGCCTAAATTTGTTAACTTAGCGTTCTTCCCAAAGGGGATTAATTAGGAAAATAAACTAGACTGGATTTCCATCCGGTCTAGTAAATTTTTAGAAAATATAATGATGTGGTTTTTTTTATCAATTCCTAATTTCTTTAAAGGATTATTCACACACTTTCCTGATTTATCATTTTTATCTAAATTATTATAATACTATGCTTTTCTAAGTTGAATAAAATCACTTTTAGTTATTACTAACACTATGATTATAGGTTTGTGTCTTTTAGTAGTATATTTTTGTATTAAAATATTAATATGAAGAAATATCCCATTTTTATGATGCTTTTATTTTTTGTAGCATGTAATGGCAATAATGATCAGGTTGTTGAAAATGAAATTAAGAAAGATGAACCCTTGACACAATCAAAAAATTCAGAATTATTTAATACCCAATTCGATAGATTTTTGAATTCATATTTTCATCTAAAAGACGCATTGGTATTAACTAATGATACCATGGCTATAGCTTCAGCTCAATTATTAAAGACCAATGCTGACAGCCTTAAACTTGATGAGTTAAAAGCAGATAAGAGTATTATAGAAATGGCAAAAGGATATCAGGAAAGCATTAGTGCAGAAGCTGCAGCTTTACAAGGTGAAAAAGATATTGAGGGTAAACGTAAATCATTTCAGGTAATAAGTGATAACCTTTATGATCTGGTAAGAACTGTACGTTTTGACAAACAAAAACTTTATCATCAGTTTTGCCCAATGGCGTTTAACGATCAGGGAGCTTATTGGCTAAGTCCTAATGGTGATATTAAGAATCCTTATTTTGGTAAGAAAATGCTTACCTGCGGAGAAGTTAAAGATTCTGTTGACTTTAGAAATAAATAGCTTACTATGAATATAAATAAGCTATTTATCAAATAATTAAGAGGCTGTCTCAAAAGGGCAGCCTCTTATATTATTTGATCCAATATGGATAATGATTGTAATTATGTTTTATCGGTTTACCTAAACCAACATTGGAATGTTATAATGACCAATCTATTATTTAAAAGTCTTCATCATCCTCATCATCTTCTTCATCTAAATCCTCAAAATCATCGAGATCTTCTGCTTCCACTTCCACCTCTTCATCTGGAATGACCGGCTCTATTTCTTCAACTTCCAAATCATCTAAATCATCAAGATCTTCATCAATATCATCTTCATCATCATAGTCATCATCGTCAACAGAAAAAGCTGATGACAACAATTGGTCTGGAGAGAATGTAGTATCAACTGCGTTTACTAAATTTTGAAAGTGTACATCGTGTGGTTGAGACGTGTGCATATGTAATTTTTTAAATGAATCTATTGGAAATTTAAAATGAAATTAAAAGAAATCTTTTTGTTGCGAAACAAATTTTTTTGATCAGATTATAAAAATAACAAGAAATCAAAACCAATTACTATTTATTTAAAATTTTTAGTGCAATTACCAACAATTTAATTTCCATTCTCTATCACAGTTCGTTCAAAATAAATAGTTAATAATCCATTTCAAAATTTATACCATCAAATTAACCCACTTACTTTTTTACGCTTTACAAATTTACCGTACCCTTTTTCAACTAAGCAGTCGCCTTTATCTATAGCTACCTGACCACGTAACAAAACAGTTTTTATCTTACCGGTTAATTCCCAACCTTCGTAACCACTATAGTTGGTGTTCATGTGGTGGGTTTTAAACGAAACAGTATGCTTTTCTTTTGGGTCTAAGAGTAGAATATCAGCATCTGCGCCAACACCAATTGTACCTTTTTGTGGAAACATGCCAAAAATTTTTGCAGCATTTGTACTGGTAACTTCTACATATTTATTCAACGAAATTTTTCCAGTATTAACACCTTCACTAAAGAGCAGTTCCATGCGGTGTTCTATTGCAGGATGGCCGTTGGGTATTTTACTAAAATCATCTTTGCCTATCAGCTTTTGCTCCCATGTAAACGGGCAATGGTCAGTAGCCACCACCTGTACCAAACCCTGGTTAATGCCCGCCCATAGTGTAGCCTGGTCTTTCTTTTCCCGCAGGGGAGGGCTCATTACCCATTTGGCCCCTTCAAAGTCCTGCTCATATAACGATGCATCCAACACCAAATATTGAATGCAGGTTTCTACAAATACTTTTTGGTTGCGGCGTGTTGCATTGCGAACAGCATTCAAAGCACCTTCACATGTCAGGTGAACTATGTATCCCGGGCAACCTGTAAAGTTTGCCATGTCTGCAAACCTTTCACTGGCTTCAGCTTCGGTAACTTCCGGTTGCGAAAGATAATGATACAATGGAGACAGCTTACCCTCGCTGCGATGCTTTTGTACGAAGTAATCAATTAAATCGCCGTTGGTTGCATGAACCGTAACCATACCTCCTTGTGATTTCACCTCTTCCATAAGTCCAATCATCTGCCGGTCGTCAATCATTAGCGCACCTTTGTAAGCCATAAATGTTTTAAACGAAGTAATTCCCTCGGAAATCATTTCCTTAATTTCTTGCTTTGTATCGTCGTTAAAGTCGGTGACAGCCATGTGAAAACTATAGTCGCCAACTGCATTGCCCGTAGCCCTGCCGCTCCATTCATCCAATGCTGCCCTTAATGAGTTGCCCTGCTTTTGCAAGATGAAATCAATGACACAAGTAGTACCGCCGTAGAGTGCTGCCCTTGTGCCCGTCTCATAACTATCACTGCTGAAGGTGCCCATAAATGGCATTTCCAAATGTACATGCGGGTCTATTCCTCCAGGCATTACCAACAATCCCGATGCATCAATTGTTTTGTCCGCCTGCATTTGCAAGTCTTTGCCAATGGCCACAATACTTTCACCATCTATTAATATATCGGCCACATAATCATCAGCAGATGTAATAATTCTTCCGTTTTTAATAAGTGTTTTCATATTTTGAATCGTTTGTGGTTTGTAATTGTCTGTTATTATTATTTAAGTAAAAGCTAAACCAGGTTTGTAAAAATAATTCAAATGTGACAGTATAAATATCAGGTAAATTAAGCTAAATACTTATTTCTATAAAATTGAAATGATTCAATTTTGGAAATGGTTGATTTCCGGGTTAAACAAACTATGTCATCATCATCAATAGGCCCAAACTGTACACCTATGGATATATAGCAGAGTAATAGAAATAGCCCTACTTGTTTAGCCCAACTTATGTCGAAATGAATACCTGCATACAATAAACTTAAAGGCATTAAAAGGAGTAATAGAAATCAATACCTTTTTTTCATGAATAATATGTAGGTTGAAATATTATAGCAGTATTGACCTCACTATTACCATCCTATTTATAATCAAACACAAAACCAATCACCTTTCACACAACTCCCTCCTTTGGAGGGTCGGGGAGGCCACCCAATAAAACACTGCACTCACAATAAAACCCACAAACCACGCATAGTTGTACAAATGCCCAATCCACTCGGGGAATGATGTGGCGTCCATTACTTTGATAGTAATCAGAAAGCCGGGTACATTGGGAAGAATACCTGCAAGGAGTGCAATGATTGCCGTATTATTAAATCCATTTTTATAAGTGTAAATGCCATTGGAACTATAGAGGTCGTTAAGAGCAAGTTGTTGTTTTCTAAGGAAATAATAATCGGCTATCATAATGCCGCCAACGGGACCTAATAAACTCGAGTAAGCAATCAGCCATGTAAAAATATAGCCGTTGGGATCTGCAATCAGCTTCCATGGAAATATTAGGATGCCTATTAAGCCTGTGATGTATCCACCAGTTCTGAAACTTATCTTTTGCGGTGCAAGATGTGCAAAATCATTTGCAGGGCTTACAATGTTAGCGGCTATGTTGGTTGCCAATGTAGAAATGATAATGCCAATCATAGCGAAGGTGACCATGATTTTGCTATCGAACCTGCCGGCCAGTTTTACTATGTCCCATTCTGTTTGTCCATAGATAATGGCTGTTGCTGATGTAACGATAACACCCACAAATGCAAAGAAAGTCATAGCAGGAGGGAGGCCGATTATCTGCCCGTTTATTTGTGCCTTTTGCGATTTTGCATAACGTGTAAAGTCTGGAATGTTCAAAGAAAGTGTAGCCCAAAAGCCAACCATTCCCGTAAGGGCAGGAAAGAAATAATGCCAGAAATCTGTGCTTGTTGCAAACTTAGAAGGTTGGTTTAGAATTGGCCCTAATCCATGCGCAGCAAAAATAGCCCATGCCAGCAATGCCAATGCTGCTATGGGTAAAAAGAAAGCTTTAAAAACCAACAGTTTTTTAATGCTGTCAACGCCTAGGTAAATGATAAACATATTCAAACCCCAAAAAGCAAAAAAGCAAATCATGGGCATGGCTTGAGGAAACAATGAATGACTGTCAATCTCCGGTAGGGTAGGTGACCATGCCCTGAAAATATTGTACAGCGATGCACCACCAATCCATGTTTGTATGCCGAACCATCCGCAGGCTACAATTGCCCTTAGCATAGCAGGTATATTGGCGCCTTTGGTACCAAAACTTGCCCTTACAAATACCGGAAAAGGTATGCCATACTTTGCTCCAGCGTGTCCGTTTAATATCATGGGAATTAAGACAATAGTGTTGCCAAGAAAGATGGTGAGTATGGCTTGCCACCAATTCATACCGCCACCAATCAGGCTGCTGGCAAGCATATAAGTGGGTATGCACAAACTCATACTTATCCAAAGGGCTGCATAATTCCAGGTACCCCATGTTCTTTCATTTTGAGGAATAGGTGCAAGGTCTTCGTTGTAGAGTGAAGCCTCCCTGAAAGCCTCCCTGCCCTCCAAAGGAGGGTTCTTTGAACCTGAATTTTGTGAAGTATTATTATTCATTTTGGGTGTTGAATTTGAAAGGAATAAACGCTAATCAACAATGATTTGAATTGTCTGCTATATAAGGTAGAAAAAACTG
>JANPGE010000227.1:0-2422 GCA_031423805.1 Segetibacter sp.
TCAGGAGGACCCGCTTTTCTTGGGATACTGGAAGCTAACGATGGAAGTATTTGGTTTGGATCTATGAACGGAGTGTATCGTTATGATGGAAAGACAATAACCGACTTTAAAAGTAAAGAGGAGCAGAAGTAGTTTGTGTAGGAGTATGGAATGGCTGCACGTTCAAACCTCTTACGCCGCTATTGTTGTCTTCACCAACAGCTATCTGTGTTATAGTGTTTGTGTCAGGTGGAGAACACCTGCCACGTCGTTGCCTGCTTGCTTCTTTTTGGAACATCGAAAAGGGCTAAACATATGGTGAATGCTGTTGGTGAAGAACACTAACAGCGGCAAAATACTTGTGGTTTGACATGAAAAAGAAAACTGCATATTACGAAGACTTCAGCGTATAATATTTAGTTGTCGAATTTTCTCACTAATGTAAGTGATCCAAAACTCATTTTAGTTTTAAGCAAAGTGAAATTTTAATGCAACATGAAAAGTAGTTCGTCATAGCTAGTTGAAGTGGCCCTTCGGGAACACTCCAACTAGCCATGACGAAAACTGATTATTTCACCAACACTACAAGTTGCCTGAAAACATCGGTATTGTTTATTACTGAAACTATATATGTACCTGGGGGCAATTTATTTGTGGCTATAGAAATGATATTGCTATTTATGTAAACAGTTCTTTGCAGGGCTATTTTTCCACTAGCATCTGCAATTTCAATAATTACTTTGCCGGTGAGGAATTTGTTGCATTGCAGGTAGATATAGTCTTTTGCAGGGTTGGGATAAACCACCATACTCGGGGAATTTATATCCATCTTTACTTTTACAATGCTGGAATAAATTATTTTGCCGGTAAGGCCAATGCTTTTGACCCGGTAATAATTAATATTTGAAAAAGGATGTTGATCAATCCATGAATAGTGGGACAATGAAGAATTTTTGTCTGCTGCTATACTGGCTGCAGCCATAAAGTTTTTGCCATCAGTAGATCTTTCTATAATGAACTTTTGGGTGTTTTCATCAGCTGTAATTTTCCAATCCACTACCGGCAGGTTGTTTTTTATTGAAGCATGGATGTCAATAGAAGTAATAGCCATTACAGTACCTCTGCTACATACCCGCTGAAAAGCAGTTTCACCATCTACAATAGGAGATCTACCAAGGTATTGAACATTGCAACTGTTATAAAAAACTTTGAATAACCAATGGGTAGAATAAGTACAACCTGACGGACAATCGCCACAGCCATTGCGGTATTCGAGGTGTATGCCGTCATTTTCATAGGTTGCCTGGATGTAGTTTCCATCGCCGATAATTGGTACAGTTTCGGCAAAATAAATATCGGGCATGGCAGCTATTTTTGCAGCTAACGCCGACGCATTTAATGCTCTTTTAAAAGAGAGGATCCCGTTATTGACTGCTATATTATACCTCGATAAAATTGTATTGAGTGCAGTATTGGAAGTATTGTAATAATTGCCTGCAGACCATTGTGCTGCCAATGCAGAACCACCAAGCGGTTGTACACGGATTTTTTTTACAAAAATACTACTGAAGGAATTGCCGCTAAATCCAACCGAATGAATATGTGAGGAATCCAACTCAAAAGAATAAGAAGTTGCAGTATCAAAATTGCGAAAACCAAACATATTCATGATTGTATCTTTTAAAGGTGTCCATGCCATGTTTTCTATGGCATACAATGCCTTTGCAATGGAGTCCTGATACAACTGTGGAACATCAATGCTGTCTTTCCACGGAGAATTGATTTGTTTCAAACGGCCAATAGCCAGTTTATAAGCATCGGTTTTGTAAGTAGACACCATATTGCCCGTGGGTGTGCAGCTACTGTTCCAGGTTTGCGAACGCACCAACAGCGAAAAGGCGACAAAAAGCAGGAATAAGGCTATACTTTTCATACAAAATTATTTTGAATTTAAAAGTTAGACAAAATTGCAATAAGGTGTATTGTTTTTTATTTCTATATTCTTGTTCTGCGGTTTTTTGGTAAGCTTGTGTTGTTTCTTCTGCGATTACTTTCTGGTGGTTTGTTTGCAGGTAAAGAACCCGCAAAGGGAAATAGCAATTTTAGTTAATAGCTCATGGTTCCTATCAGGAAACCCTAGCTAGCATTAGTGTTAGTAAGGCTTGTAGAACTTTAAGCGAAGCGTAACTTCAATACAACATGAA
The DNA here is from genome assembly GCA_031423805.1 of Segetibacter sp. GTDB lineage: Bacteria > Bacteroidota > Bacteroidia > Chitinophagales > Chitinophagaceae > Segetibacter. The sequence goes on from JANPGE010000227.1 coordinate 2,184, forward strand.
AAGCAGGTCTGTAACTATTGTAGGAAGATCTGGGTTTCATGATAAATTAAAGTCGCCCTTATAGAACACTTCAAATAGCGGGTTATCTATAAAAGAGTATGACAAATTTTGAAATAACTTTTTTTACAAAAATCGTTGCGCAAACTCCTTGAAACCGCCTTTTGAAGAGTTGAAAAATTCGTATATTGCCCTATGAATTGGCGAGATTACATAGTATCTGACAACCAAATTTTACTTGG
>JANPGE010000228.1:0-20136 GCA_031423805.1 Segetibacter sp.
GTAATCAAAAAAATAGCTGACGAATACAAAGACCAAATGGAAACAGAGGTGCTTTCGGGTGGAATGATATTGCCGGAAAAACCGACCCCGTTTATTAGCATGGCACCTTATATTCAAAAGGCTTATAAAACAGTAGAAGAATTAACAGGCATACAATTTGGGCAGGATTTTCTGTGGCATGTTAATCATTCTGATGAAAGTGATTGGTACCCTAATTCAGAAAAGCCGGCTATTGCCATGTGCATTTTCAAAGAGTTTTATCCTGAAAGAGCCGTGAAGTTTGCTGTGGATTTACAATATGCACTCAATTATGAAGGCCGCGACCTGACTGATGAAGAGGCTTACCGCCACCTGCTGGAAAAATACAGCATTCAACCCGAAGTGTTTTATGAACGCATGGCAAGCAACGAATACAAAGAAATGGCTTACTACGAATTTGCTTTGGTAAAGCAGTTGCAGGTTACAGGTTTCCCCTGCGTATTCATACAAACCGGCGAATTAAAGTTTCACATGGTTGCCCGTGGCTATACTGATTATGACACTTTGAAAGAAAGGATTGATAAGGTGTTGGAGGGAAATGAAAGTTAATATTCAAAGCACCTACTCTGCCATATCATCAAGTCTCTCAAACAAGGTTTTTAGCCGCAGGTTATCTGTATCCATGTTTTTGCTTTCGGTATATAAAGCCTCAAGGTATTTGATTGTTTTGTTAAGCTGGCTTTGATTAATCTTCTAAATTGAATAGCTTTTTTTGCTTTTGAATTTCCTCAATAAGGCATCACTCACACAGGGTAATTTCAGATACTTATTAATTGAACCGACAGTTTTTTTAGTCACCCTAAAACCACTTTTAGATCTAACAACTACCGCAACGGCAACAACAACTTCATTAGAATCAGCTACAGACCTATTTGAGCCAATTGAATATTTCTTACTTGTAATAGTTGTTAAAAGAGATTTTTCGCCATTGGCGGTTTTATTAAAGAATGCATAGACTGTAATTTCCTTTCCATTTTTTTCCTGACAAATTATTATTGGCACCGATTTGTTTTGTGCATAAGATTTAAATGAAAATAATATTACCAAAACAAAAAAACTATACTTAAGAGCTACCATAAACATTATTATTTAATTCAAATTTAAGGAAAGGTTGTTCATTCCAATCACCATTCTCACTCCGTCCCCCTTGCTGTAATCTTCCCTTCCATCTTGTCGGTATAGGTTATACTTCCCAGCCTCATTTTTACAGGAAATTTTATTGCCTTTTCCAGTTGCAATTCTTTTTGGCAGAAAAAAGGCAAACTGTTTGTAAAATAAGATGGCGGCAAAGACTTATATATAGGTTGTGGAGTAAAGACTTTATAAGTATATGTAGGTAGAAACAGTGATGGTGTTAGGTAAAATAATGATGTATCCATCGACTTTTTTGATACTTCAGGCACTTGGGCCGGTTGCCCGTTTGCCGAAAGACATACAAATAAATTTATAAAGAAACAAATATTCAAACACTTCATCTTGCACTGATTTGTATGTAAATTTACCGCTAATAATCAGGAAGGTTGGGGTTATTAACTTAGCTTTCCCATTTAGCAAAATAAAACATCTTAACCATCGTTTTGAAAGAGAATAAGATGTCAGAAGGTTTATTATGTCATTAAGTCAATCGCTACAGCAGAAGCTGTTACAAAAATTATCGCCTCAACAAATACAGCTTATGAAGCTGTTGCAGGTGCCTACGGCAAACCTTGAGGAGCGTATAAAAGAAGAATTGGAAGAAAACCCGGCTTTGGAAGTTGGGGAGGAAGGTCATGACGATTTTGAAGAAACAGACGAATTTAAAAGCGATAGCGAGGAAGAGTATGAAGCTGACAGCAGTACCGACGATTATGATAATATAGACATTAGCGAATATGTAAGCGAAGGAGACGATGAAGTAGGCGACTACAAACTCCGCGACGAAAACTATCCCGAAGGGGATGATGGTAAAGTGATACCGATACGGGTTGAAACCTCCTTTCACGAACTGCTGATTACGCAGTTGGGAATGATGGAACTGGATGAACGTACCCAAAAAATAGCAGAACAAATTGTTGGTAGCATAGACGATGATGGTTACCTGCGCAGAGAAATTACTTCCATTGCTGACGATCTTGCTTTCAGACAAAATGTAGCTACTACCCCTGCCGAAATAGAAACCCTGATAAAACAAATTCAGCAATTTGACCCGCCGGGCATATGTGCACGTGACCTTAAAGAATGTCTTATCCTTCAGCTAAAGCGCAAGTTGGGCGAAGGAAAAGAAGTGGACCGTGCAATGCAGGTGATGGAGAAGTACTTTGATGAATTTACAAAAAAACACTACGAAAAAATACAGCGGGGCCTTAGCCTCAACGATCAACAGCTTAAGGAAGTAATTAATCAGATTATTAAGCTAAACCCCAGACCGGGTGGCAATATTGGCGAATCGAGCCAGGCGGAAGGTTATGTAATCCCAGACTTTTTCATCTTCAATAACGCTGGTATTCTTGAACTGACCCTTAATAGCAAAAATGCTCCGGACCTTAGGATTAGCGAGGGATACCGCGACATGCTAAAAGATTATGACAAGGGAACAAAGAAAGATAAGCAGCAAAAAGAGGCGGTACTTTTTATCAAGCAAAAAATAGACTCTGCTAAATGGTTCATAGACATGATTAAACAACGACAGCAAACGCTGTTAGGTACTATGAGCAGCATTATGAATTACCAGCAAGAGTTTTTCCTTACCGGTGACGAAACCACGCTGAAGCCAATGATCCTGAAAGACATTGCGGAAATGACCGGGCTTGATATTAGTACCGTTAGCCGTGTAGCAAACAGCAAATTTGTGCAGACAGAATTTGGTACGTACAGGCTAAAATTCTTTTTCAGCGAATCGTTAAGTACAGACAGTGGCGAGGAAGTAAGTACCCGTGAAGTTAAAAAAATATTGAGCGATTTAATAGAAGCTGAAGACAAACACAAACCCCTAAGCGACGAATTGCTAACTGATTTGCTTCAGGAAAAAGGTTATAATATTGCACGCAGAACCGTAGCCAAATACAGGGAACAACTCAACCTGCCTGTTGCACGGCTGCGTAAACAATTATAACATACCAAAGGCAAAGGTTAATAGGCAAAACAAAAAGGTGAGCTTATAAGAAACTCATTTAGCTTATGCCAATAATTAGCAACCGCTTTTAAATATTTCAAAGCATTGAGCACTTCGCAACAAACCATTCCAACTTTTCCCTTGCCTCAGGCGGGATGGTTAAAAGTTTTAGGCCGGTTCTTTTCCTATCTTTTTCATCCTTTGTTTATACCGCTTTATGTAGCGGCATATCTCATTTTTTTACACCCTTATTTATTTGCTGTTTTTCCTGAAAAACAAAAAGTAATCATACTTATTTCTATTGCATCACAGACAATACTCTTTCCGGCATTGACAGTTTTTTTGTTGTGGCGCCTTGGCTTTGCAGATTCTATTTTCTTAAGAACACAAAAAGAAAGAATCATTCCTTACGTAGCTACCAACATCTTTTTTTTCTGGGCATTTTACGTAAGTAAAAACCGTTTTCCTGATGAAATGACTTTCTTTTTTCTTGGCATATTTCTCTCTTCTGCTGCCGGGCTTATGGCCAATAATTATTTTAAAGTAAGTATGCACGCCATAGGTGTTGGCGGGTCTGCTGCATTTATGGTTCTTTTAGGAATGGTAAATGCTGAAACAGGTGGCCTCCCATTGGCAATTGCTGTTGCTGTTGCCGGTATAGTTTGCACTTCAAGATTATTAGTTTCAGATCACCACCCAATGGAAATTTATTGGGGATTGTTTCTTGGGATTACTTGTCAGGTGGTTGCTTGTTATTTTATTATGTAATTCGGCATTGACTTTATTTTTTCTGGTTCAACAATTTCAGGAAATAGTAAGAATGAAATTATTATAACCATTATTGAACCCGAAAATGGTTTAGAAATATCTCGCAAATCACCTTATTAAGAGCTGAACATTCTCTTTGCTTATAGTCGACTCCTCCGGAGTCGTAAAATCATAGGGTGGTTTTCTTTACAAATATTAAACTCCTCCGGAGTTTTAAGCTTTGATAAGTTTTCCTACTTAATGAAAGATTGCAGCTATAAAATTGCGCTTAAACAAATAATATTGAAGTACTCCTAAAAAGCGTTAGTATTACATCTGTACTAACTAAACAAATACTCCAAATCTTCTCTTGTCAGGTTCTTCACAAATCCTGCATCATCGGTTATGAGATCGGCGGCAAGTGCTTTTTTCTTTTCTTGTAGTTTGAGTATTTTATCTTCTACCGTGTCTTTGCAAATCATGCGGTAGGCAAATATATTTTTTGTTTGTCCGATACGGTGTGTACGGTCAATTGCTTGTTGTTCTACAGCAGGGTTCCACCAAGGGTCAACAATGTACACATAATCTGCAGCGGTCAGGTTAAGACCCACACCACCTGCCTTAAGCGAAATAAGGAATACCCGACACTCATCATCGTTTTGAAAACCATCAATTGCTATCTGCCTGTCTGTGGCACTTGTACTGCCATCAAAGTATTTATATTTTACTCCCAACTCCTCTAATCGCTCTCTTATCAACGCAAGCATTCCAAGAAACTGTGAGAAAACTAAAGCTTTATGGTCGCTTATGTTTTCAGTTATTTCCCTTACCAATTCATCCAGTTTAATAGAAACATTGGGGAACTTTTCATCGTCTTTCATTATAGCAGGACTATCGCATATCTGCCGCAGTTTCATAAGGCCCTGCAAGATGGTCAGTTGCGATTTGCCAATACCTTGTTGTTCTACTACGCCCAATATTTTATCCCTGAAATCATTTCTAAACGCTTCATAAATTTTCCGCTGCTCATCGCCCATTTCGCAGAACAGAATCATCTCTGTTTTATCGGGCAGATCTTTAGCTACCTGTTCTTTTGTACGGCGAAGTATGAAGGGGAACAACAATCTTCGCAGGTGTTCCTTTTGTTCTTTCTCTCCAAATTTGTCTATTGGTACAGAGAACTCCTGTTTGAAAAATTCCATGGTGCCCAACATTCCCGGGTTAAGAAAATTCATTTGGGCAAATATGTCGAATGTATTGTTTTGCAACGGAGTACCACTTAAACACAACCGGCTTTTGGCTTTTAACAAACTTGCTGCTTTAGTTACTTTGCTGCTTGGATTTTTGATAGCCTGACTTTCATCCAAAATAATATAATCAAACTCGGGTTCTACAAAAGATTTTATATCGCTTCGCAATGTGCCGTAGGTTGTAATAATCACATCTACATTAGGATGAATGATCTGGCTTTTGTCACGTATGCTTCCATGATGTATATAATAGGTAAGTGTGGGTGTAAATTTCTTAATCTCATTCTCCCAGTTATACATCAGCGTGGTTGGACAAACCACCAACACTTTTAATGTTCCGTTGGTTTCTTTTATGTGATGGATAAACGACAGCGCCTGAATGGTTTTACCCAAACCCATATCATCTGCCAATATACCACCCCACTTTACATTGTGCAGATAATTAAGCCATTGAAATCCCGAGGTCTGATAAGGACGCAATGTATCTTGTAAATGTTTGGGTGCTTCTACCGGATCAATGCTGCTGAAATCTTTCAGCTTTTCGTACCGCTCCTCCAGTTGAAAGAAAAGTTCTTCTTCATCGCGGTTTTCATAAAGTTCTTCTATTACACTAAAATGGTAGCGGCTAAGCTTCATTTTTTCGCTCTTACCCTCACCAACTCTAAACAACAGGGAATATTTCTTAATCCATTCCTCCGGCAGAATTCCTAATGAACCATCTTGAAGTGGTACAAATTGCTGCTTGTTTGCTAAGGCTTTTTTTACATCAGCCACCGTAATTTTCTGGTCACCAAAAAATATTTCAACCTTGGCATCAAACCAATCTGTTTGGCTACTGATGTATATTTTGGTAGAAGGCTTAGACGTATTGAACCTGAAATTTTTCAATGCTTCAAATCCAAAAACCGGTATTTCCATTTCCTTCATTGCATCTATGAAAAGGAAGAACCAATTGTTCTTTAATACTTCTGCACCTTTCAGCACCAGATTGTTACCATCGTCTGGGCGTAAAAATTGAGAGTGAAGATTTTCTACTTTTTTTACAAAAGCTTCTTCTTCCTCTATATTACGCTGTATGACCAATAGTTTATCCTGACGGGGAATAATTATCTTTTCTTTGTCTGATGCTTTAACTTCATAACCCTTATATAAAAAAACGGGTTGAAACATGAGATAGTCCCCTTTTTCGCGAAGCAATAATTTTACTTCGGGTTTCAGGTCTTTTATGTCCTCTCGTTTTACATTGTTAAATTGTACGTTGTACTCTTTTGCCAGGGGCAATACAAAATCGTTTAACTCCTTTGGCCAGTCTTGTTCTTTGATGATAATTTTTCCTTTCGGTAAAAATTTTTCTACCAGTAAAACATCTTTGGGCTTTTCAAAAAAGTAAAATGTGTCGTTGTGTAAAAATAAAAGCGAGGTAAAGCTTTCATTATCAGTAATGGGCACTTCCTGTTGGTTCAGCTTTACAAAACAATCTACCTGATAAATGTCTTTGTTGTAGGTAATGCTGAAATTGAGTATTGCAGGTTCTTCGTTGAGTTGCACCTTATTAAGATTGCCAGTTGTAAACGATTTACGCGAAGGCAAAATGAAAGAAAAGTGAGGCGATGCATCGGTGAAGATTTTTTTATAGCGGGGTAATAAAAATTCGACAATCAGGTTACGTGTTTCCTCTGGCAACTCATCGTTGTGTTGTTGAATTATGTTTTCCCAAATACCGCTGAATGGAGAGTTTCTGTTGAGGTATCTTGTAATTTCCGCAGGTTGAAGTTTGCGAAGTTGTTGCACCAGCATTTTATCATCATCGCTAAAAACTTCTGTATTAATGAATTTATTCAGGTCTAACCGTTCTGTTTTACCAGCAAATGCATCTCTTGCTTCGTTTGGTTCACCCTGTACACAATCCACCTGTATAAACGGATACTGATCTTTATTTTCTAAAAAAACCAATCCTAAAACCATGGGGGCAGGCTTCACATTTTCATCATCGTCATCATCAGATTCTGCCACCGTTTCCATAACAGGTTTTCTAAAAACTGCAGGGATAGCTTGTGGTGCCACTCTTTTTATAGAACTATCCAAAACCCTTAAAAAGGGCTTTCCATCCTTGTATGCGAATTCAAACTTTCCCTTAAGATCGTCACTTAGCGAGTACCCATAAGCCTCAAGCAGTTTGTTTTTTTCTTTATCCCAATTGCGTATGCTATCAAAATAATTTACGCCGAACCTGCTAAGCAGCTGAACCAATAAAATGGTTTTATGCAAACACAGCGGATGCTTGGCATCGCTGTCGCAGTTGCAGCTGGTATCAAAATTTCTTTCTTCATTTTTTTGAATGAGGACGTTGTATTTTACTCCTTCGTATTCAACTTCTGCCTTTACCTTTTCATCCTTTGCCTCAACTATTACGGGTTTGTTGTTTCTAAGAAATTCTTCTGCATCGCTAAATGATTTGGGAGCCGCTAACAGCCTAATCATTTTCAGGTCTAGCTGCTTCATTTTCACCACTGTATGTTTTTGATCATACAGCATATCTTTATCATCCAGCATATTGCGGTCGAGCAATTCCTGAAGTTGAAATAAAGAAGCTGCTTCGTGACGGCAAATTTCGCCCAAATTGTACGGGCAGGTGCAGCGAAGTGCAATTGTGGCCGGTTCTTTAAATTTACTGATTTGTACTTTGTACCAGGTAGCATAAGAATCATCTTTTACCCTAAAAGTTACTGCAGAAACAAGGTCGTCGTAATCAATCATTTCAACATAGCCCATGCTATGAATTTTTTTTCCCCGCCTGATTACTTCGTCTGTGCCGTGGCTGTATATGTGTTTAATGAGATGTGGTAATGCCATTGAATATTAAATTATTTAGACAGTTGCTTTAATTATAAAAAAACTTAGATTATTGCAAAGGCCTTAAAAAAGGTTTTCCAGTTTTAATAGCCGCAGCACATTTAGCAATCGTCTTTTTTCAGAAAAGACCAATTAGCAAAAGTAAAGGAAAAGAATCCGTGTAGAAAAGTGATTTGAAAAATATATAGATGAAATATTTGTTAAGAACCTGAAAAACAGGTGTTTCCGGTCATAATAAAACAAAACCCCTGCAAAAACAGGGGTAATTTTATTAATTAACCTTTTATGAGAAAAGTAAATGTATAACGATCTGAAAATATTATTTATTGCATCAAACTACATATTACGTCAACTCAACAGAAGGATCCCAAAATAATTTGGAAAACTCTGTTACTTTATCGTTTTCAACTTTTATACCTTCTTTTTCCAATAATTCCTGCATAAGTGTTGGTGTAGCAAAATGTGCTTTACCAGATAACATCCCGTTTCGGTTAATGACCCGTTGTGCAGGTACTTTTGGTTTTATTACAAAACTGCTATTCATAGCCCACCCCACCATACGGGCAGAAGACTTAGCACCAAGGTATGCCCCAATAGCTCCATAAGTAGTTACACGGCCTTTAGGTATTTGCCTGACAACATCCCATACGTTTTCAAAAAAAGAATAATGGCGACTTTTGTCCGCAACAGGCAATTCGGCTTTAGCTCTTTGTTTTTTCATAGGAGCTACAAATTATTCAAGAGAGCGGTTAATAAAGTTAATGAGTGGCATCAATGCCTTAAAGGTGGAAGTAATGGTGGGCAGTAGATTTTTTAATAAAAGTTCTTCATCTTTAAAAGTCCTGCCAGTTACAAAGCTTTTTAGCTTAAGGTATTCAATTGCAGGATTTTCCTTGTCATAACCTTTGGGTTCGCGGCTAAGCTGGTACTCACCAAAATGAAGATCGCCAAAATTCTTTTTAAAAGCGGGGGTTTTGATCATTTTTGAAAACTCGTCCCAGTTGTAGTCAATTTCCTGTCTAACTTTTTTTAATTGTTCAGCTTCGGGCATCCAAATTCCACCGCCTACAAAGCTTTTGTTGCCAGGTTCTATATGCAAATAATAACCTGCCATCCCAGATTTTTTACCCCCTTTGTCAAAACTTGCACCCATGTTGGTCTTGTAGGGTGTTTTGTCTTTGCTAAATCGCACATCGCGGTATTGACGAAAGACACATTTTTTTGCTATTAAAGGTGAAATGTCTCCATCTGTTTTGCCAAATTCCTGAATTACTCCGGCAACAAGTTTTTCAAAATCTTCCCTTGCTTTGTCGTAATGGGAACGGTTTGCTTCAAACCATGGTTTGTTGTTGTTTTTTCCAAGGTTTTTTATAAAATTAATTGTAGTTGGCTGTAACATTCAATTGAGTATATAAATACAAAACTAATGGATAATAGTACAAAATATAAAGATCTAAAATTACAGGATTTGATTGATGCAATAAGTTCGGTCATCAATATGAGCACCAATTAATATCCCCGGCGCAGAGAGCCGGGGATATTAAGCACCCCCCTGTTCATACCTTGTTAGTTTTAAAACTGGTTACGGCCCGCAAGCTCTATCTTCTACTTTCATTTTACTCTGCTTAAAATGGAAGCTTCTTCAGAAAAGCCCAAGAGTGCTTTAATTGAATTAAGAACAAAAATAGCTTGAGTTTAACCTGCGATAAGTTGCAAATACATGAAAGGATGAAACTTATACACGAAAGGGTGTATTGTATACCGACTAACCATTAAAGGTCAAACTAAATGTAGTACCTTCCTTTTCTACAGAATGAACGGCTATTGTGCCATTTAATTTTTCTGCAAATTCTTTTGCAAGTCTTAGTCCAAGTCCACTTGAGTCGCTGCTTATACTACTCCAATTAAAAATACCCGCAACATGTTCCTGTGGCATACCGGCACCGTTATCTTCTACATTAATAATTGTAGAAGTTCCATTCTTTTTTGCATTCAGATGGATCATTCCATTTACGGGAGTAAATTTTACAGCATTGCTTAACAGGTTTCTTAGAATAATCTTTAAGAAGTTGGGGTCTGTGTTTAGGTAGAAATTGTCAGGGTAGTTTTTTATTAGTGTAATATTTTTATTACCTGCAGCGGTTTTATTGAGCGCTAAAATTTCATCTAAAAATTCACCTAAATCTATAGGCTCAATTACGGGTTCAAATTTTTCCATTTGACTTTTGCTCCAAATCAAAACATCTTCCATTGTGCTCAAAACATTTTCGGCAGATGCATTAATCTGGTTGTTGAATTTTTCCTGTTGCTCTGCAGAAAGCCGGCCCGGTGCAGACTTTTGCAATTGTAAAAAGTTGAATAAACTGCTTACGGGGGTGCGCAAATCGTGGGTAATGATGCTTAACAGTTTTGTCTTGGATTGATTGGCTTCGTTCAATTTATCATTTACAATGTTAAGTGCTTTGTTGAGCTTTTGTTTAGCATCATAATTTCGATAAATAATCGCAGCTATTACAATAATGAGTAGTAAAGTTATAATCAGAAAAGTTTTAGTTCGTCGCTGATTGGTAATGTCCAGATCTTTGATAGCATTATCTTTTTTTAGAAGAATAATTTCTTTTTGCTTTTTTTCATTTTGGTAACGACTTTCCATTTCAGCATAACTTTTAGCACTCTCCTCTCTGAAAATTGAATCTCTTAACACCAACAATTTATCAAAATAATCATTGCTCTTTTCATATTTTTTCAATTCCCGATAAGCAATAGCAAGGTTTTCATAGGAATTAGCGATAGTCTCTCTTGATTGAATTTTTTTGCCACTTGCTAATCCTCTTAAACTGAAATCAATAGCTTCATCGTATTTTTTTTGTTGAATATAAAGGTTGCCAATATTGTTCTGAACCAATGCAACTCCATAATCATTGCTTATTTTTTTCATAGCTTCCAACGATGCAGAAAAGTAGTTGTAAGCATTTTCAAAATTATTTTTTCTAACGTTACAAAGCCCAAGGTTGTTAAGTGCAAATGCATTTACCTCTTTAATTGCATGTTTTTTATAAATGGTAATAACGTTTGTAAAATAATTAATAGCACTATCTATTTTTTCCTGATCCATGTAGAGCAAACCCAAATCATTGGTAACATTTGATAATCCAACGGAATCTTTTGCAATCATAAATTTTTCAGAAGCCTGCTGAAAAAATTCAAAGGCTTTTTCATAAGTCCTAAGCACCCTATAAGTATTGCCAATATTTTTTAAACACCCTCCTTGTTTTTTTATATTACCTGCCGCTTCATAAGCTTTCAATGCTTTGAAATAATTTGATAGGGCTTTTTCAAAATCTCCACTTTTATCATAACAAATACCAAAACCAATGTAGGAGTTGCCAATATTAAATTGATCATTTAATCTTAGGGCTTCTTTAAGGCTTTTATGGTAAAGTTCAATAGCTTTAGGAAAGTCATTAGAGAATAATCTTTCACGAGCCCTGGCTACCAAGGTATCTATTGGTACTTGTGCAATACATAATAATGACATAAATAGAAAGGCAAACACCAGGCTTGCCTTTCTACTTTTTGTGCTGATTAAAATTTTGATTATTACTATGCAGGGATTCATTTACCAAAAAAGTTATAATATATCCTGCCTTAAATTATGCAATTCCTTTGAATAAGATTTGAGCCTTAGTTTTTATGTTTAATCTTTTTATGATGGCGCAAACTATCTAGATGTTTGCTTCCCCTTACTGGTGGTTTTACAACAGCAGTATCCTGTTGTGAACCACCCTGACCATGTCCTCCGGTTTTAGTTCCACCCGTGGTAAGGGCAGATGTTTTTGCGTTTTTTACTGCCTTGTCCTGTGTTAATCCATCAAATCCTATTTTAGCTATTGGGCTTGCAATAGAAATAACACTATAAAACAAAATAACTAACGCCACAGTAAATGTGAGCAATGATAATTTTTTCATTTGCCATTAATTTATTTATGCTTTAATATTATTTAGGTCTAATGATAGCCGTATCTTGAGAAGACCCTCCCTGACCACCTCCACCCGTTGTTGATCCTCCGGTAGTTTTACAGGAAATGAAAAGAAATAAGGAAAAAATAAAAAAGATAAATACTGAAATCTGTTTCATGTTACTTTATTTATTCTGAAAAAACTAATGTTGCGTTATGATGGCAGTATCCTGCGATGATCCACCTTGTCCTCCACCGCCGGTACACCGGGTACCCGACATAATAACAAATGAGCCTAAAGCCAAAAGAATAATTAATCCCTTTTTCATAATATTTAATTTTTAGGAAAGGTAAGAATTTTGTAATTAATTTCCACTTAGTATTTGATTGATCAATTTTCTATATGTTTTACCCATAGGAACCTTATAATCCCCTAATTGAATTTCCCCATCTTTGGCACTATTAATTTTATTCTTTGCTACAGCATAACTACGATGAACTCTAAGAAATTTATCTTGTGGTAAGTCTTCAAGAAAATTTTTCAGGTTATTAAGTGTTATGTACTTCTTGCCTTTGGTCACCACCTTTGTATAGTTGGTTAATGCTTCAAGGTAAATGATATCATTAATTAATACCTTGTTGATTATGTTGCCTTCTTTTATGGTAAGGCGATCATTTTCAAAATTAAGATCATAATGCAGTGCTTTTTGCCTGATGCTTATTAGTTCTACAGCACGTTCAACCGCAGCATCAAATCTTTCTTTCTTAAGCGGTTTCAATATATAATCAACGGCATGAAGCTCAAATGCATCAAGAGCATAATCTACATGAGAGGTAATGAAAATGCACAAGGGCGGAACTTCAAGCTTTTTAAGGAAGTCAACTCCATTAATAACCGGCATATCTATATCAAGAAACAGCAGATCAATATCTTTTGTATTTATGGTATCAACACATTCAAGTGCATTGCTAAAACTACCTAATAAATTTAAACCCGGCGTATTCTGAACATAATCTTCTACCACCATTCGGTCTAATTCTTCGTCATCTACAATAAGGCAATTGATTGGTTCCATTGTTGTTTTTTTTCAATCTTTCTTTCGTTTACGTTTTTGCAAATTAGTTAGTTTTCGCCATTGACCAATTTCAAAAATTCATCTTCGCTAATAACCCTTATCGTATTAATTTTTTTTGCTTTTTCCAATTTACTTCCCGCATCTTCCCCCACCACAAGATAATTGAGTTTGCTGCTTACGCTGCCTAAAATTTTCCCTCCTTTAGCCTCGGCTAGTTCTTCGGCTTCCGTCCGTTTTAATTTGGTAAGTGTGCCGGTAAATAGAAATGTTTGACCTGCTAATCCTCCTTCTAGAACAACTGCATTTTTCTTGTTGTTCATTTCTACTCCCAATTCTTCGAGCTGTTGCAGCATTTTTAGATTAGGTTCGTTTTCAAAAAATGTTCGGATGCTCTTTGCCACTTTCACCCCAATATCCTCCATGGTTTGCAATTGTTCTTCAGAAAAGGTTTTAAGATCCATTAAATGATTGACAGAATTTGCCAAAACTTTAGCTGTTGTTTCGCCCACGTAACGTATGCCTAAACCAAATATGAGGCGGTTGAGTGGTTGATGCTTAGATGATTCTATTGCGTCTTGAAGATTGTCAATAGATTTCTTTCCAAACCCCGGCCAGCCGGCTATTTCATCATAGTTGAGTGTATATATTCCGGGGATATCCTTCAGCAATCCTGCTTCATAAAACTTGCGAACATTGGCATCGCCAAAGCTCTTAATGTCCATAGCATCTTTGCTTACAAAATGAATCATACGTTCCACAACCTGTGCAGGGCATTCTATATTTATACACCGCCATGCTGCTTCACCTTCCTCTTTAAAAAGGTGGCTGTTGCATATAGGACAGTTGGTTGGGTAAATGATGTCCTGTTCACTTCCATCTCTTACTTCGGCCAGTGATTTTACAATGTATGGTATTACATCTCCTGCCCGTTCTACTAATACTGTATCTCCAATTTTGAGATCTTTCTCTCTTATAACATCTTCATTAAAGAGTGAAATTGAACCGACTGTAACTCCACCTATAAATACAGGATCAATTTTGGCTACAGGTGTTATTGCCCCTGTTCTTCCCACCTGATACTCTACACTTCGCAATTTACTTGTGGCCTGTCTTGCTTTAAATTTGTATGCAATTGCCCATCTTGGATGATGGCTTGTCATACCTATTTTGTCTTGCAACTGCAGATCATTTATTTTTATGACCATCCCGTCTATTTCATAAGGCAGATCGTCTCTTTTTTGTTCATAGCTATTACATTGGTTTACAACTTCATCAATGCCTTTGGCTATTATCATTTCTTTTACGGGGCTTCTGAAACCCACATTCCACAGTATTTGTAATAGGCCTGAATGTGTTTTCAAAAGACTTTCACCTTCTTCGTTTGTAGGATGGTTTGCACGTGTGTAATAGCTAACATTGTAAAGAAATGCTTCCAATTTACGCCGCCCCACCTCTTTTGGATCTTTCATTCTAAGGCTACCCGATGCAGCATTGCGGGGGTTTGCTAATGGCGGAATATTTTGTTCAGCAAGTTGTTCGTTGAATGCTTTGAAGGATTTTTTTGACATTAATATTTCACCCCTGATTTCAATTTGTTGAATACCGTAAGCGGAGAAGCCTGCCGTAAGCGGAATAGACCGTATTTGTTTGATGTTTGTAGTTATATCATCGCCTTCTACACCATTGCCACGTGTAGCAGCCCTTACTAATTGATCATTTTCATAAATAAGAGAAATGCTGGCACCGTCAAACTTTGGCTCTACACAATAGTCTAGCTTATCATAACCGGCAGATTCTTTAGCTTTTCTGTCCCAGTCTATAAGGTCTTCGGCATTGTAGCTATTTTCTAGACTAAGCATAGGTACTAAATGTGCAACTGTATTAAAGGATGCATTTAGACTGCTGCCCACCCGTTGGGTTGGTGATGTTGGGGAAACAAGCTCCTGATTTTCATTTTCTACTTTTTCAAGTTGTTTGTACAACTTGTCATATTCAGTATCAGATATGAGCGGGTCGTTGAGCACATAATACCGGTATTCATGAAAATGCAATACATTTCTTAGGTCTTTGACTAATAAAGACAGTGATGCATAATTAGTTCCCGCTAAAAGATTTTCAGTAAGTTTTTGGAGTTCTATTATTTCCTTTTGATCGTACATTAGCAATTGTTATAACAGCTAAAGTAAGTAAGATTAGCATTTGAAAAAATAGTTAGGTAATAGATTTATGGAATACTACCTCACTTTCAACAATTCATTATTTAGAAATGCTTTCTGCTAACCATAGAAACTCTGTAACAAATGTTTTTATAGCATTAATAAAAGCTGTATCAGTCAAATTTCCTTCTTGATCAAATTTTTTGTCTACTGTAGGTACTACCAACATATTGGGGCTTGCTATACCAAACAATGCCATTATAAGTAATTGTAATTGCTGACTTGCACGAATACCACCAAATGCTCCGGGTGAGGCTGTTGCAATGCCAAAGGCTTTATGCATTTGTTTTGGGAAATGGTCAAACAGATTTTTCATAGGTGGCGTATAGCTACCATTATATTCAGGAGTAACAATAATAAAAGCATTTGCTTCAAACATTCTTTTGGCAAGAGGCTTATAGGGATCGGGTGTTGATTCTATAGATGAATAAACTTCTTCCTGAAGGGTTGGAAAATTCCATTCCCTTACATCTATTATATCTACAGTGTGTTTTGTATTTTCTTTCAAATATTTTTTTAAGTATATAGCCAATCTGAAGGTTATACTATTTTTTCTTGGACTCCCGGAAACGATTTCAATATTCATTTTAAAATTTTAGATAATCAACCATCTTTTGATTATATAGAATACAACGAAACAAACCAATTGTTGCATCGTTGTATTCCAAATGCTGTTACAGGTTAAAGTTATGCCTGCTTTATCATTTCAATATTCATTAGTAATTTTACTTCATCTGATACTACAATTCCGCCTGCTTCTGTTACTGCACTCCATTTTAATCCGTAGTCTTTGCGATTTAGTTTTCCTTTAATCTCAAATCCCATTCTTTCCATACCCCAAGGGTCTTTTGTTGAACCATTGTACTCTACTTCCAATTCTATAGGTTTTGTAGTATCTCTAATTGTTAAGTCTCCCTGTAACTTAAATATACCATCATTGCCTGTAGTAACTCCTGTAGTAGTAAATTTAAGTTTAGGATACTCTGCAGCGTTAAAAAAATCATCACTTTTCAAGTGAGTATCTCTTTGTTCATTTTTAGTATCAATGCTGTTAACATCTGCTTCAAAACTTATTTTAGCTGTACTAAAATCTTCACCTTCTACATCTAATGTAGCATCAAAGGTTTGAAAATTACCCGTAGTAGTAGAAATCATCAGATGTTTAACTTTAAAAGTAATGTCTGAATGTGCCGAATCAATCTTGTAGGTTGCCATGGTTGTATTATTTTTTATTGTTTGTGAAAATGATTTATTCTTCTATTAAAATACCCATTTTGCCCTGTTCATAATCTCTGAAAGCTTCCATAATCTGTGTTTCATTATTCATTACAAAAGGCCCGTGACTTGCAACAGGTTCAGTAAGCGGTTCACCTGTACCAATCATAAGCAAGCTGTCTTCTAATGCTTCTACTTCAAAACCATTGCCATCCTTATTAAGCACAACAAGGAAGTAGTTAGCAATTTCTGCATCATCGTTTTTCAGCTTTATTTTCCCATTTAATACATACACAAAAGCATTGTGTGAATCGGGAATTTAAAAGTAAAATTTTCCTCCTTTTTTAGCATTTACAGTAAAAGTATTTACATCGCTTAGTGTGGGTACGGGTCCCTTTATTTCACCCAGCTTACCAGCCTGAATATTTATGCGCATCAAACCATCCTGCGTAGTTATGTATGGAGTTTCATCTGCTGTTAAAGGAAAATAAGTAGGAATATCCATTTTATGCGCAGCAGGAGTATTAACCCAAAGTTGAATCAGTTCCTGTCTTCCTCCTCTTTCAAAAATATCTGCGGGTGGTCTTTCGCTATGTATAACACCCATTCCGGCATTCATCCATTGTATTCCTCCTTCATATACAATATTGTTATTTCCTCTGCTATCCCTGTGATGTACTCCCCCTTTGAAAATAAAACTTACAGGAGAAAATCCCCTGTGCGGGTGTGGTCCCACACCCGATTTGAGTACGGAAATATGTGTAGGAACCTTTACATCTGCATGGTGCAACAGCAGAAATGGATCTATACTTTCTGCTTTAGCCGAAGGAAATGCCTGCCTTATGGGCATACCACCCATATCAAATGGATTAGCATAAATTATACTCTTTATTGTTCTTTGCGTTTTCATTATTATAAATTTTTCATTGGAATATCAATTAGTAATACTTCCGCATTAGAATTCGACTTAAGAATAATGTTGTCTATTTCCCAAATGCCCAATGCATCTTTTTTATTCAATTGCTGGTCCCCAATAGTGATGTTACCATCAATTACAAATACATATACGCCATTGCCTTCTTTTTTTATTTTATAAGACAGTTCTTTGCTTGC
Source organism: Segetibacter sp. (assembly GCA_031423805.1). Lineage (GTDB taxonomy): Bacteria > Bacteroidota > Bacteroidia > Chitinophagales > Chitinophagaceae > Segetibacter. The sequence goes on from JANPGE010000228.1 coordinate 17,560, forward strand.
TTCCATATTTGCAAGGCTAAACCATGCATTCTGATTTATCCATACTGCGTCATGGTTATCAGGAGCAACAACCGTTTGTATTTTATTCAGTCTTTGTTTTGGGTCAAAGGTTTTTTGATCGTATCGCGGCTCAATATTTCTAAGTTTAGGCAATACCCAAATCTGTAGAAAATTTGTTGACTTGTCTTTATAATGGTTGTATTCTGAATGTTGCAAACCACTACCGGCACTCATTATTTGTACATCATTTTGGTAAATGACTTTAGCTGTGCCGGTACTGTCTTTATGTTCTAAAGCACCGGATATGGGAATAGAAACAATCTCCATATTATCATGTGGATGTGCACCAAAACCTGAACCGCCGGTTATTATGTCATCGTTTAATACACGCAACAAGCCAAACTGCATTTTTTCAGGATCATAGTAATGCCCAAAACTGAAGGAGTGATGACTATCTAACCAACCAAAATTAACATGGCCTCTTGTATTTGCTTCGTGAAAAATTGTTTTCATAATGTTTTATTTATGTGTATGTACATGTATTAATCAAAAAAATTTATTCCATTTCTCTAAAACGCTCTAACAAACTGTTTAGACCTTCAGCTTCGGTTTCAGAAATAGTCATTATTGTTTTAATTTTTGCATTCATTTTATTGGTAGCGTTGCGTAATACTTCAATCCCTGTGGTGGTTAAAGTCATAACTGTTTCTCGCTTATCAACATCAGAAGTACTGCGACTTACCAGATTTTTAGTAACCAACCTATCTATTATCCTAGGCACATTTGAATTCTGCTCAATCATACGGCTACCAATGTCTTTAACACACATCTGCTGTGGATGTTTTCCTTTCAGTATTCTAAGCACATTATATTGTTCATGAGTAAGTCCTAAAATTTTCAATTCTGAACTAATTATGGTTTTCAACCACCATGCAGTATATAAAATATTTAATCCCGCCTTTTGTTTTTGGGTTAAAAATTTATCTGTTTTTAATGCTTCTTCAAGTTTCACAACACAAATGTATGTACATACATGTAATTATAATTGTTAAAATTTTGACCAGGATTACCTTATCTAAAATAAATTAAACTCATAAAATGAATACAATCAATTGATTTTCAATAATTTACGATTGTTATCCAATTTTCTTTTTTTAAAAATTAGCTATTCTAAAATCGAAGATTTTTAAGAACAATCTATTTTATTGTGCAACCCTCATTAAAATAGCTTTAAATCTGAATTAGCCTGCAACTATTGATTTTGTAAATGTGTCTTTAAAATCTAATCGCTTATTCTAAAAACTATATACCATGTTCACCCATGAAAACGCCGGGCCAATCTTGATTTATTTTTTGATACTGCTCGTAATGATTTACTGCAGGCCACGTCAGAAAAGGACTTTACACATAAGACCACGAAGGCATGTGTAGATTATATTTATATTACTAACTGATAACTTCTTAGCATTTTTATATTCCTGGCTAACCTTTATTTTATTTATTGGTTTTAGAAAAAAATTTTGCTGATATAATTTATCACCTATTTTTGCAGCCCGATATTTAGCAATAGATAATAGGAACACTCCTCCTTAGCTCAGTTGGTTAGAGCATCTGACTGTTAATCAGAGGGTCTCTGGTTCAAGTCCAGAAGGGGGAGCAAAAGTATCAGGCACTTACGATCTAAAAATTGTAAGTGCTTTTTTTTTCATTTTATTTTTCATAAGATAAATTATTAAAAAAGTCATAGATTTTGACTTAGCCTTTTATAATTTTTAATACCCTTCTCATATTCTTATCCCCATTCATCGATTTATAGAATTAGTAAGTGAAAGGGTGATACTTTTATTACATTCCCTATAATGTGATTGATTTTTGGTAAGTACCCGCATTCATAAATATTTTACATTAATTTTAAGCACTAACTTTAAACCTTATGAACGACGATAATAAAGACCAACAATTATGGCGAATTGCCCAGAAAAGGGCCAACTTCAGAAGAAGTTTTATTTCTTATGTAGTTGTCAATTTTTTTCTTTGGGTGCTATGGTGGTTTACTTCAGGAAGAGTTACAGGGTTTTCAGGACATCCATGGCCGGTTTGGGTTATGTTAGGTTGGGGTATAAGCATTGCCCTGCATTATTTTGAAGCCTATACTGGTAGTAAATCTGACCTGGCTGAAAGGGAGTATGAAAAGCTTAAACGACAAAATAAATTGTAATTTTTTTATACTAATTTTTCTGCAAGAAATTAGTATATTAGTGTAAAGCATAAAACCTTAAATACGAATTATTAACTTACAATTACAATCTGAAACCGGGATATGGAGTTAAAACGATTGTTTGATAGCATAGATTATCAATTGTCAAATTTTCCTAAGAAGGATATGCTTACTGCCAAATCAAATGGCACCTGGCAATCAATAAGTACACATGAAGTACAAGCAACAGTTAATGCTTTAAGTGCTGGCCTTTTGCAGCAAGGAATACGTGGCAATGATTCTTCAGTAGAGGATGCTGCTAAAGTAGCCATCATCAGTAATAACCGACCCGAATGGGTTATGGTTGATTTGGCTGTACA
>JANPGE010000229.1:0-3777 GCA_031423805.1 Segetibacter sp.
GAAATCCTACAGATAGTAAGTATCTCCATTTTTGAAAGAATGCCCATAAATCAACTGTTTCAGCAAACTCAATTACAATATTTCAAAGAACAAAATCATAATCAATTGACTATCTTCGACTTATAACGCAACGCTAATGTAATAATTTCTATATTTATCAGATGAGTTATTTATTTGAGTTCGGTTTTGATATGTTATTATTTACCAAAATTATTTCGCGGATTCTTCATCATAGGAAATATATTTTTAGTTGAACCTAGTCATAGAATAATTGAACCAAATGATATATTGTATATTCGTGTATAGTAAACTCTTTTATTTAAGTGATTTGAGATTAGGAAAACTATATAAGCAACTCAGGACATTATTTCCGTAATTAATTTTTAGTTTTTACTTTTATATATTACTTTTGCACCCGATTAAAAAAATAAAATTGGTGTCTATTTAAACAATTCGAGATGTCTTTAACTACTGAAAAGAAAACAAGTATTTTTACAGAATTTGCAGGATCGGCCAAAAATACCGGTTCAATTGAAGGTCAGATAGCGTTATTAACAGAACGTATCAGCCAGATTTCCAGCCATTTGCAAGCTAATAGAAAAGATTTTTCTACACATCGTGGGCTTATGCAGTTGGTAGGAAAACGTAAGCGTTTGCTTACTTATTTGCAAAAACACAACCTGCAAGGCTATCGTGCTTTGATTGAGAAATTAGGTCTAAGAAAGTAAAATTTCTTCTATGATATTTACTATTCCCAACTGTTGTACTACACTCGGTTGGGAATAGTTATTTCTGATTGTTCCCTTTTTTCGCCTTCTATTTTTCAAACTTCTCACAAAAATTAATGCCTTGCATTACGATTGTGATTTGTAAAATTTTATCAAATTATGTTATCCCAACCAATAAATGTATCGTTTCAAAGTGGTAGTGGTGAACCCATTATCATAGAAACCGGAAAGATTGCCCGTCAGGCAGATGGTTCAGTAACCGTTCGTCAGGGCAACTGTATATTATTAGCTACAGTTGTAGCCAACAAAGACCCAAGAGATGGTCAGGACTTTTTTCCATTGTCAGTAGACTATCAGGAAAAATTTGCTTCTGCAGGCCGTATCCCGGGTTCATTTTTTAAAAGAGAAGCAAGATTAAATGACTATGAGGTTTTGACCAGTCGTCTGGTTGACCGTGCATTGCGTCCTTTGTTTCCAGAAGATTATCTGTGCGATGTACAGGTGTTGATATCGCTTATTTCAAGCGATTCGGAAATTATGCCCGATGCTTTGGCTTGTTTAGCAGCATCAGCAGCATTGGCCGTATCAGATATTCCTATTAAAGAAATCATTAGCGAAGTAAGGATTGCTAAGGTTAAAGGTGAGATTGTAATAAATCCTACACGCAGTCAATTGGCTGTAGCAGATTACGAATTTCTTATTGCTGCAACAGAAAAGAACCTGATGATGGTAGAAGGCGAAGCAAAAGAATGCAGCGAAGAAGATTTGGTAAATGCATTACAAATTGCTCATGAAGCTATTCGTGTACACATTAAAGCACAGCAGGAGTTGAGGCAAAAAGTTGGTGTTACCACCAAAAGAGATTATAAAAAGCCACATCAAAATGAAGAACTAAAAGAAAAGGTTTATGCTTTTGCCAAACAAAGAGTTGGTGAAATTGCAAGAAGCAAATCAAGCAAGCACGAAAGGTCTGATGCTTTCATCACTTTGAAGGATGATCTAATCACCAGCTTAGGCGAAGAAATTACTGATGCAGATAAAAAATTAGCCAAGAAATATTACGGAGACCTGCAGTGGGAAGAAGTAAGAAGCATGATGCTGGAAGATAGGGTGCGCCTTGATGGTCGCGGTATGGAGGATGTTCGTGCTTTGGCTATGGAAGTTGATCCGCTACCAACCCCACACGGTTCTGCTTTGTTTACAAGAGGCGAAACTCAATCACTTACAACAGTAACATTTGGTACCAAGCTGGATGAGTTGTTGGTAGAAAGTGCTGCTAAATCTGAATACAGCAGTTTTATTCTTCACTATAATTTCCCTCCATTTTCTACTGGTGAAGTGAAAATGATGAGAGGTGTTGGCAGGAGAGAAGTTGGTCACGGAAACCTTGCCATGCGCAGTTTAAAGCAAATGATGCCCGGCAATGATTATCCATATACTGTAAGAATTGTAAGCGATATTTTGGAAAGCAATGGTTCATCTAGTATGGCTACTGTTTGTGCAGGTTCTCTTGCACTTATGGATGCAGGTGTTCCTTTACCAAAACACATTAGTGGTGTTGCAATGGGATTGATTACACGTGAAGATGGTAAATACGCAATTCTTACCGATATACTTGGAGATGAAGATCACTTGGGTGATATGGACTTTAAAGTAACCGGAACCCGTGATGGTATTTGCGGTGTACAAATGGATATTAAGGTAGACGGCCTTAGCATGGAAGTTATGACAGAAGCGCTACAACAGGCTCGCCGTGGTCGCCTGCAAATATTAGACGCCATGTATGATTGTATGCCTGCTGCCCGTCCTGAAGTGAAGCCACATGCACCACGCATGGAGAAGTTGTTTATTGACAAAGAATTTATAGGTGCCGTAATCGGGCCACAGGGTAAGGTGATACAGGAGATTCAACGTGAAACAGGTACAACTATCAACCTTGAAGAAGTTGGTAATGTAGGTGAAGTAAGCATTTTCAGTCCTGTTAAAGAAGGATTGGACAAAGCTGTTGCCTGGATTAAGAGCATTGTTGCTGTACCACAAGTTGGTGATGTATATGAAGCAACAGTAAAAGGAATAAAAGAGTTTGGTGCATTTGTAGAATTTATGCCGGGCAAACAAGGCTTGCTTCACATAAGTGAAATAAGCTGGAAACGCCTGGAAACAATGGAAGGTGTACTGAACGAAGGTGATGTAGTAAAAGTAAAATTGATTGGCCTTGATCCTAAGACCGGTAAATTTAAACTTAGCCGCAAAGCTTTGATTCCAAAGCCTGAATTTAATAAACCAAGAGAAGAAAGACAGGATAACGCATAGTTTTTCTAAGTGTATATTTCAAAAGGCCGTCTGAAAAGATGGCCTTTTTTGGTCATTTTAGATAACTGATGTCAAATACAGACTTTAAATTTCTCTTCATATTTCGTAACTCTACCGTCATTTTTAGTAATAAACTTTATATTTTCAAACACTTAGCAGTTGCAATTGTAATTTTGTACAAATTGATAGTATGTTAGACTTGATAGAAAGTGCAGTTGAAGATATACGTGCCGGTAAAATGGTCATAGTAGTTGATGATGAAGACCGTGAAAATGAAGGAGATTTTATTATTGCTGCACGAATGGTTACTCCCGAGGTTATTAATTTTATGAGTAAAGAGGGAAGGGGGCTCATATGTGCATCAGTTTCAGAAGATCGTTGCGATGAATTAGGACTTGAATTAATGGTCAATAGCAATACTTCTCTACACGAAACTCCTTTTACAGTTTCTGTTGATTTATTGGGTAACGGTTGTACTACAGGCATTTCTACCCATGACAGGGCTAAAACTATTCAGGCGCTAATAGATACCAATACCAAACCATCAGATCTGGGCAGACCAGGGCATATATTTCCATTAAGAGCTAAAAAAGGTGGTGTTTTGCGCAGAGCAGGACATACAGAAGCTGCAATAGATTTACCAAGATTAGCAGGTTATGAACCCGCAGGTGTTTTAGTAGAAATAATGAACGAAGATGGCACAATGGCAAGACTGCCTGAACTAAGGGAAATAGCC
>JANPGE010000230.1:0-13980 GCA_031423805.1 Segetibacter sp.
AATAAGTTACCCGATAAATAATAATGTAATTTTAAAGCCCAAAATAACTTTTATGAAAACAATAATAAATCTGATACTTTTTATAACAGTACAACTTACATTAAGCGCTCAAAACAACGTAGGTATTGGTACCACTTCACCCATTGTACGTTTTACTGTAGATAGCAGTATTATGTTAGATCAGGCTAACGCAAATGACGGCTCGTTATCAACAAGTGCTCTTTTTTTTGGAAGCGATATGAGTACAGGTATTGTACGAAGTTTCTTAAGTGGTTCTGCCGGAAGAAACGGACTTGGTTTCTTTACAAAAAATACCCGAAGAATGACGATAGATAGTACAGGTGATGTTGGAATTGGAACCATTAATCCATTGCAACCATTGCATGTTAATGGCAATGCCTATTTATCAGGAAATTTAGGTATTGGATCTTCTACACCTGATTATGCATTTGATAATTTGTTAGGCTACAATTATATGTTTTATGCACTTGGAATTGGTACCATTCCTACATCATCATATTTGTTGGATATTGGCTCGGGACCTACCCGTTTTCAAAGTGATGTACGCATAAATGGAGTACTGAATCCTAACAATCAATTAAATATTGGAAATAACACTGTGGTTGATGGTACCTTAAATGTTACGGGTAATGCCGCAGTAAATGGAAACTTTACTGTTAATGGTGGCAAAGGAGTTGCTTACAATTCTACAAGTTCCACCAACCTTAAAATTTACACTTTTACAACAGGAACTTTTGGTGCTGTTCTTCCGGGCTTTGGATTGTCTGCCGAAGGTAGTATAGTCTTTAACGGAGGTTTTACCGGTACTCCTAAAGTTTTTGTTGGAGATATTGCAGTAACGGGTGGCAGTTCCGGTGAATTATACAGGGTACAACTACAATTGTATGGTTGTTCAACAACAAGTGGAACTACTACATGTAAAGCCCGATTACTCAATACAAGCCCCAATTCAGTAAATTATACCATCACATGGAATTGCATGGCCATAGGTAATTAAGAAGCTTTAATTCCTCAATCAGCCAATACATTATTATTTAACCCATTAGGTCTGTAATTATTTTAATTTGAAGAAATATTCTTCAGTATATTAAAAATAAGTTTTCTTTTCTAAAAAATAATTTAGATTTGTCTAAAATAATATTTAGACTCTTATGCAGTTTTCTACCAGCGAAGAAAATCATATAAAGGCAATATACCATCTGCAACACACCGGGGATGTAGTTACAACTAACGAAGTTGCTGGCCGTTTGCAAACTAAGGCGGCTTCAGTAACTGATATGCTCAAGAAACTTAAGAACAAAGGATTGCTTAATTATGAGCCCTACCAAGGGTTTACATTGAGTAAGGAGGGAAAGAAACTAGCACTAAACATTGTTCGTAAACACAGGCTTTGGGAATATTTTTTAGTTAACCACTTGCAATTTGGTTGGGACGAGGTTCACGAAATTGCAGAAGAACTGGAACATATTAATAGCCCTTTACTTATAGAAAAATTAGATGCCTTCCTGCAATTTCCTCGCTTTGATCCTCATGGTGATCCTATACCTGACAGTAATGGTAAAATGGAAATAAGTAAGCAGGTAAACTTAACAGATCTGGATACTGATTTAAAAGCAGAAGTCAGTGCAGTAGGCAGCCAATCTTCTGAATTGCTGGAATTGTTGCGGCATAAAAAAATAGCAATAGGAACTATTCTGAAAGTTGTAAAAAAATTTGGCTTTGACAATTCCATTGAAATTAAAGTTGAAAAAAATGCACCATTTACCATAAGTCAGCAATTGGCGCAAACACTATTTGTAAAACCATTATAAATGAATCAAAATAATTCAGATAATTCATTAAGCGAAGTACACGAAAGTATAGATTTAACCAAACCGCAAAAGGGGTGGAGACGATTTCTTGCCTATTCAGGCCCGGCATATCTTGTAAGTGTAGGTTACATGGATCCGGGTAATTGGGCAACAGATTTGCAAGGTGGAGCAAAGTTTGGGTACTCTTTGTTATGGGTTTTGTTGATGAGTAACCTCATGGCCTTATTGCTTCAAGGACTAAGTGCACGTTTGGGTATTGTACGCAGAATGGATTTGGCGCAGGCTAACCGCGAAGTTTATCCTAAAGCGGTAAATTTTGCATTGTATATTTTGGCAGAACTTGCTATTGCAGCCTGCGATTTAGCAGAAGTTTTAGGTATGGCTATTGGTATTCAATTATTAACCGGCCTTCCACTTATATGGGGTGTTTCAATCACTGTATTGGATACATTTTTACTATTTTATTTACAGCGTCTTGGAATGCGTAAAATGGAAGCGTTTATTATTGGTTTAGTTGCTATTATTGGTCTATCATTTCTTATAGAAATATTTTTAGCAAAGCCTGCCATGGGAGAGTTGGTAAAGGGTTTTGTACCTACCTTCCCTACAAGCGAAGCTTTGTATATAGCTATAGGTATTATTGGTGCTACTGTAATGCCGCATAATTTATATCTTCATTCTGCATTGGTACAAACCCGCAAAATTGCCAATACTACACAGGCAATAAAACAGGCTTTGAAATTTAATTTGATAGATAGTACTATAGCGCTCAATGCAGCTTTTTTTGTAAATGCTGCCATACTTGTTCTTGCTGCTACAGTTTTTTACAAGACGGGAAATACAGGTGTTGCAGAATTAAAAGAAGCACATCGCTTATTAGCTCCTTTGTTAGGTACTAAAATAGCTCCCATATTATTTGCTGTTGCATTAATTGCAGCAGGTCAGAGTTCTACAATTACTGGAACACTTGCAGGTCAGATAGTAATGGAGGGTTACTTAAATCTCCGTATCAATCCATTGGTAAGAAGATTAATTACCAGGCTATTGGCTATTGTTCCTGCTGTTATTATTATCCTAATATCCGGTGAAGACAAAGTTGATAATTTGCTGGTTTTTAGTCAGGTTATTCTAAGCCTCCAATTAGGTTTTGCCATAATTCCACTTATACATTTTGTAAGCGATAAATCTACCATGGGTGTCTTTGCAATACGTTGGCATGTAAAGGCAATAGCCTGGTTAATTGCCTCAATTCTAATATATCTGAATACCCGAATGGTGGCCGATCAAATAGGACAAGCTTTTGAAAATCATATTCATATTGGTTGGATTATTCTTATTGTTGTTGCCATAACATTTTTTATAATACTTTTCATTTTAATGACTGTTTTACCGTTACGCAAAAAGCGGCATCAGGTACAATCTGCCCGAATGCATAGCGATGCGGCTACATTACAACATTTTAATATTCCTGTTCTTAAAACAATTGCAGTTTCGCTTGACTTTAGTAAAAACGATGAAAAGCTGATTGCACATGCATTAGCACAAGGTAACCCTTCCACAAAATATATCTTGGTACATATAGTAGAAAGTGCTCAAACATATTTGTTAGGTGAATCCTCAGATGATTTTGAAACACGAAATGATAAACAGCATATTCAATCCTATGTAGATCAATTGTCGGGCAAAGGAATTATTGCAGAAGGTATTTTGGGTTATAAAAACCGGGTAGATGAAATTGTAAGAATTGTAAAAGAATCTAATGCAGATATGTTGGTTATGGGTTCGCACCAACACACCGGTATGATGGATTATTTATATGGTGAAACAGTAGATAAGGTACGGCATAAGCTATCTATTCCAGTACTAATTGTGAATTAAAAGGGTTCAATGATGGTTAAAATTTTGATATTTCAACACTATCTTTGCACTCTTTAAAAAATACCTTGCTTTATGAATACAAGAGAAGTTTATATTGTTGCAGCGGTGCGTACCCCTATAGGTAGTTTTGGTGGTTCACTTAAAGATTTAAGTGCAACCAAATTAGGAGCTATAGCCATAAACGGCGCCATTGCACAAGCTGGAATAAAACCCGAAATGGTAGATGAACTACTCATGGGTAGTGTACTACAGGCAAATCTGGGACAGGCACCTGCCCGTCAGGCATGCAAAGCGTCAGTATTGCCGGATAGCGTTATTTGTACAACAATAAATAAAGTGTGTGCCAGTGGCATGAAAGCAATTGCACAAGGTGCAGCCAGTATAGCATTAGGCGAAGCTGATATAATTATAGCAGGAGGGATGGAGAGTATGAGCAACGTGCCTTTTTATGTAGATTCAATGCGTTGGGGAAATAAATACGGCAACACATCATTAATAGATGGTATTGCCAAAGATGGCCTTACCGATGTTTATGATGGTTTAGCCATGGGCAATGCAGCAGATTATTGTGCAAAAGAATGTGGCATAAGTCGGGAGGAGCAAGATGCTTTCGCAATAGAAAGTTATAAACGTAGTCAGGCAGCATGGAATGAAGGCAGGTTTACAAATGAAATTGTTCCTGTTGAAATTCCACAACGCAAGGGCGACCCAATGGTGATCTCTAAAGATGAAGAGCCATTTAATGTTAAGTTTGAAAAAATTCCTGACCTAAGACCAGTATTTAGCAAAGAAGGAACTGTGACCGCTGCAAATGCTTCTACCATGAATGATGGTGCTGCTGCATTGATACTTATCAGCAAGGAAAAAATGGAAGAATTGGGATTAAAACCAATTGCTAGAATTATAGGTTATGCTGATGCCGAGCAAGAACCAAAATGGTTTACAACTACTCCTGCACTTGCAGTTCCCAAAGCTGTAAAAAGAGCAGGACTTACCATGGACGACATAAGTTTTTTTGAATTAAACGAAGCCTTTTCTGTTGTTGGAATTGAAAATAGCCGCCGTATGAAATTAGATCCTGCTCAAGTAAATGTCAATGGTGGCGCAGTTTCTTTAGGTCACCCATTGGGTTGTAGCGGTGCAAGAATAATTGTAACACTTATAAATGTCTTAAAGCAAAATGGAGGACTCTATGGTGCTGCCGGTATTTGTAACGGCGGCGGTGGTGCGGGGGCTATGGTTATAGAATCAATTAATTAATTACCCAGAATGTGAGAGTTTTCTAATAGGCAAATAAGATAATGAATTCATTTGCAGACTCTCCTATTACCACATTACCACATTAGCAAATTTTAATAAAAAGTGTCCCTCGAAAAAATTATTTCAGACTGGAAAAATAAATCATTTAAACCCATCTATTGGTTAGAAGGTGAGGAGCCATATTACATTGATAAAATAGTGGAATATGCAGAGCATAAAATTTTAAGTGAAAGTGAGGCATCGTTTAATCTTACTGTGTTCTATGGCAAAGATGCCCAATGGTCAGATGTTATAAATGCCTGTAAACGTTACCCAATGTTTGCAGAAAGGCAAGTTGTATTGCTAAAGGAAGCACAGCAAATGAAGGATATTCTGATGTTGGAAAGTTATATTGCCAATCCTCTTGCATCTACGGTTTTTGTTGTGGGTTATAAAGATGGCAAGTTAGACGGCAAAACAAAAATGGCAAAGTTGCTAAAGGCAAATGCTGAAGTATTGTTAACCAAGAAAATGTACGAAAGCCAATTGCCCGAATGGATTGCCGGAATGATTAAAGAAAAGGGTTTCCAAATAAAACCACAGGCACTGGAATTGCTGAAAGATAATATTGGAAACGATCTTAACCGATTAGAGAATGAAATAGATAAAGTGGTAATCAATCTTGGTTCATCTAAAATGATAGATGAAAACGCTATTGAAAAATATGTAGGCATCAGTAAGGAGTTCAATGTTTTTGAGTTGCAAAATGCAATTGGTAAAAAGGATCTTGCAAAATGTATAAGGATCATTAATTATTTTGGAAGTAATCCCAAAGCGGCACCAATACAGTTGCTGTTGCCATCAATATATGGCCATTTTAGTAAAGTGTATGCGGTATTTGGTTTGGAAGATAAAAGTGTAAATGGATTAAAACCACTTTTCAGCAATAACTTCTATGCAGCACAGGATGGACTTGCAGCATTCAAAGCGTATGGTAGGCAAGGTGTAGAAAAGGTACTGTTGTTGCTTCATGAATATAATTTAAAAAGTATAGGAGTAAACGATAAAGGAACCGAACATACTGACTTGTTAAAGGAAATGGTAGTAAAGATGGTGAGTTAGATGTCTGATTTATGATATCTGATGTCTGATGTATGATGTAAGATGTCTGATGTCTGATGTCTGATTTGGGATGTTGACTATCTGAATGATTATGTTAAAATTTTTTTTTGCATAACAAGAAACGAATAACAAGAAACAAGAAACGGAAAACGAGTTTTTAAATTAACAATAAACGATTGCTATGTCTCTATCAAGCTTGCTGGAACGCTTTAATGAACCTGAAACCCTTAAAATGGCTAAACTTAGCCGACAACTGCGCAGTGAAGGGATAGATATTACTGATTTAAGCCTGGGTGAGCCCGATTTTGATACACCCGAACATATAAAGCAAGCTGCTATTAAGGCTATCAACGAAAACTACTCTCATTACACTCCTGTATCAGGTTTTCTTGATCTTAAGGAAGCAATTTGCTTTAAATTGAAAAGAGATAATAAACTTGAATACAAGCCTGAAAATATTATTGTTTCTACAGGCGCCAAACAAAGTATTGCAAACATAGTGCTTGCATTGGTAGATAAGGATGATGAGGTAGTTGTACCTACACCTTATTGGGTTACTTATTCAGAATTGGTAAGGCTTGCCGGTGGGGTAGTTAAGTTTGTACATACAACTGTTGAAACCAATTATAAAATCACTCCAGAACAATTGTCTAATGCATTAAGCGGCAAAACAAAATTGTTCATGTTCTCTTCACCCTGCAATCCCACAGGTGCAGTATATAGTAAGGAAGAACTTGAAGCTTTAGTAAGGGTATTTGAAAAACATCCGCAGGTGTACATAATGAGCGATGAAATTTATGAGTACATCAATTATGTAGGAAAACATGAAAGTATTGCACAGTTTGAATCAATTAAGGAGAGAGTTATTATCGTGAATGGATTAAGTAAAGGTTTTGCAATGACCGGCTGGAGACTTGGATATATAGCTGCTCCGGCAGACATTGCAAAAGCCTGTGAAAAGTTGCAGGGACAATTTACAAGTGGTACAAATTCCATAGCTCAACGTGCAGCTATTACAGCACTTACAACAAGCCTTGAACCCACTTTTGCAATGGTAAATGAGTTTGAAAAGAGAAAGCAGCGGGTCATGGAACTTGTTGCTGAAATAGAAGGACTTGAATGTTCTGAACCGGACGGCGCATTTTATATTTTCCCGGATATTACTAAGATATTGGGTAAGTCAGATGGTGAAACCACTATCAATACGTCAACTGATCTTTGTATGTATCTCATACACAAGGCCCATGTATCTTCAGTTGCAGGATCGGCCTTTGGTGCAGATAATGCCATTCGCCTAAGCTTTGCAAACAGTATGGAGAATATTGAAAAAGGATTTAAGCGTATTGCAGAAGCATTGAACCGTTTAACATAGTTCCATTTTATTTATTCGCAGGTTTTCGGATGTGTAAATTATAAATTATTCTTTTTAAGTTTACAAGGCTAAAATTAAATTTTTGCCATGCGCATTTTACTTTTATACCCCGAAATGCCGGATACTTTTTATGCTATGAAGCATTTTATGGAGGTGGTTAATAAAAAGGCTGCCTATCCTCCTCTGGGCTTACTTACTGTTGCTTCGCTATTGCCTAAGAGCTGGGAAAAGAAATTGGTGGATCTGAATGTAAGCTGTCTCCAGGATAGTGATTTGCAATGGGCAGATTATGTATTTCTATCTGCTATGAATGTGCAGGAGATGTCTGTAAGAGAAATCATGGTACGGTGCAAAAGGGTAGGAACTAAGATTGTGGCTGGCGGTTCACTTTTTACCCATGAATACCAACGTTTCCCCGGCATTGATCATTTTGTTCTTAATGAAGCTGAAATTACATTGCTTCCATTTTTGAAAGACCTTGAAGAAGGTTATCCAAAACATTTATATCAATCAGCTGAATTTGCAGATGTTGCTGCATCACCACTGCCATCTTTTGAGTTGGTGGACATGAGTAAATACCTGTACGCTATAGTACAATACTCAAGAGGCTGCCCCTATATGTGCGACTTCTGCGATGTTACAGCATTATTTGGCAGAAGGCCCCGAACAAAAACCCCCGATCAGATAATAGCAGAATTGGAAGAAATCAATAAGAACAAAGACATGCAACTCATTCTTTTTGCCGATGATAATCTAATTGGAAATAAAAGAATATTAAAAGATGAATTGCTACCTGCACTGATAGAGTGGAGGCGTAAAAATAATCCACAATTTTTCTTTGCAACACAACTAACCGTAAATCTTGCAGACGATGAACAGTTAATGCAACTTATGATTGATGCGGGTTTCAGGCATATTTTTATTGGGATAGAAACGCCATCTACTGAAAGTCTAAAGGTTTCGCATAAAAATCAAAACCTTAAACGGGATATGATGGACAACATTAACCTTATTCATCAAAAAGGTTTTATTATTTCCGCAGGATTTATAGTAGGCTTCGACTCTGATGATGAATCTATATTTGAACGACAAGTGCAGTTTATACAGCAAAGCGGTATTCCGCTTCCTATTGTAAATATTCTGAAAGCTCCGCCGGGTACCGATCTGTACAAGAGAATTAAAATGGAAAACCGACTGTCAAAGCCTTTTGCATTTGCCGAAGGCGATACCAACATAATTCCGGTAATGGGCGAAACTCAATTGTACAATGGGTTTCTGCATGTGATAGATAATATTTATCGGCCTGAAAAATCTTACCAACGCATCATTCAATTTTTTCAGCAATATAAATTTCCTCAAACAAGTGTGCCAATACGAACCATTTACAGATGGGAGCATTTTAAAATGTTGGGTATTGTATTGTATAAACTTGGAATTAAAGATAGTAACCGAAAATATTTTTGGAAACTGATGTTATGGTGTTTTACCCATAATCGAAAACTATTGGACAAATCTGTATTTTACGGCATTATGATATACCAAATGTATCAGACATATCTTAATATTTATAGGCAGGTTACTGTTCATTTAAAGGAGGAACAAAAATTTCAGGAAGCATTGGCTTCATGATTTTTTCTTTTCCGTAACGCTTACATTTTCATTTTTTGGAAAAATGCAAGATTCAATTTTCATTATTTTATGCTAAATAATGGTGGTGATTCTCTCGTTTTTGCGTAAAACCCTATCTTCGCCGCCATCATGAAAAAAATTGAGGACTACAGAAGGTTACTAAGTGTAACAAAAGAGGCAACACTTAAAGAATTAAAAAGCGTTTACAGAAATTTGATCAAAGATTGTCATCCAGACACTTTTGAGCATGGAAGCGAAGAGCAAATTGCTGCTGAAAACAAAAGCAAAAAAATTATTGAAGCCTACCATTTTTTGGTAAGTATTGCACCGGAAACTTTGGCCGAAACTTTAGATCAATACACAGAAACCATCAATCAGGCGGGAATTGATGATTTTCAATATAAGAATGAAATACTTCGTGTAGATTTTTCTGATGGTAGCAGCTATGAATATTTCAATGTACCCAAAGCTATTTATGTAAAGTTGGTAAATGCCCCATCGCTTTCCAGATTTGCACGCAGGCACATTTGTACTTCATTTACTTACAGAAGTGTAAATAAATTAGTCGCTGCATAAGTTTGAAGCCATGCTGTAAAAGTTAATTGATTTCCCAATTAACCAACTAACGAATTAACCAATTGACTTATTGATCATTGACTTAATGACTCTATTAGAGCCCAAGTACATCTTTCATATTAAAGACACCTTCTTTGTCTTTAATAAATTCAGCAGCCATAACCGCACCTGATGCAAATCCGTTACGGTTGTGTGCGGTATGTATGATTTCAATATCGTCTATTGAGCTGGAATATTTTACTTTATGGGTACCGGGTGCAGGATCAGTTCTTTCGCTGATAATTTGCAGTTCATCTATTGTTTGTGCTGTGTGATTTACCCAGGTTTTCTTTCTTTGTACATGTGATAATACCTGATTGGCTAGTGTTATTGCTGTTCCACTCGGTGCATCTTTTTTCTCTGTATGATGAACCTCTGTTAATTGTACATCGTAGCCATCATAATTATTCATCAGCTTGGCCAGGTAATTATTAAGTTCAAAGAACAGATTTACGCCAATACTGAAATTGCTTGCATAAATTAAGGCTCCATGCTTGCCTTTGCATAATGCAAGTGTTTCATCCCACTTATTTAACCAACCTGTAGAACCACAAACAACAGGTACGCCAGCTAGAAAACAAAGTTTAAGATTGGCAGCAGCACTTTCAGGCCCTGTAAATTCAATGGCTACATCGGCTTTTTGAAGATTTTCGATTGTTAGTTCATTGGTGTTTTCAATAGAAATTTTCAGTACAATTTCATGTCCTTTTTGCAGGGCAATTGCTTCTATTGCCTTACCCATTTTTCCATAACCAATGAGTGCTATCTTCATACAGTAAAATTAGGGAGTTTGTTTGGGAGTTAGGAGTTTTCAAATGAACAATGAACAATGAAAAATGAACAATAATGAACAAAACCAACCAATAAACCAACCAATAAACTAATAAACCAATTAACTAATTAACAAATAACCCAATTAACCTACTGTTCCGCCAACCACTTCATATACCTAACAGTTTTAAAACGGTTTTTATTTTTAGCCATATCAATAACCATGTCTTTTCGTGGCAAATTTTTCCACTCAAATACGGGTCCGTATTTGTCTTCTGTAATTTGAAACTGATCCAGGGCTGTAAGTGTAAAGGCATGAAGAATACACATTCGTCTGATGGTGTTTTTTTTGTACTTTTCTTTAGTTTGGCAGTTTCTCACCATTGCATGTAAAACTTTACACTCCCCAATAAAAAATTCTCTTACCTGTTCTATATCTGTGGCTTTGTTGAAATAAGTGTAAATGCCATTTTGGGTATCAAAATACATGTCAAAACTATCATTGGTCAACTGACCTACAATGGCTGATTGATAAATAAAATCAAGTTCCTGTTTTGTCCAATCCTCATCTACCAATGAAGCAAACATGAGCGATGTGTTGCCATTTTTTTCTCTGCACAGGTGCACAATTTCATCCAATTTTATATCAGGGTCTAATTGTCTTCCCGATTTAGCCTGCCATTCCAGTGCTATTTTTAGTTGGTTTAAATATCTGTCACTTAAAGTCCAGAATGATTTTAGTTCATTATTGAGTGCTATTAATAGTTTGGCTTTGGTACTTAGGTTGGCTCTGTTTATATCTGCCGATAACAACATGAATATTTCGTTTCGGGTCCAGTTGTCTTCATCTATCAGATCGTCGCAAAGTGTGGCCATTGCGCCAACAAGAGTAAGGCGTTTGGTTTCTTCTCTGCTAAGACTGCGTCCCTTTACACTCACATACATTTGTGCACAGGCCAATACAGTGTACATTGGGTAGTAGAAAAGCACTTTCTTTTTTTCCGAAGGAGAAAGTTCATACCCAAGTTCCACACAATGTTTATGAACAATTGGTTTCAACCAACTGTTTATGAAAGCCAGTTGCCTGTAACCATCAAAGGTGAGACCCAATCCATATCGTAATGTCTGCAGGGTGTTCATTTGGTATTAAATATAAAAGATCAAGCCAGAGGAAAATGGTCCAAACACTCGGTCATTGTGCTATCCCTTAAACAACATCCTGAAATAAAATGCAGGCCTGTACAATATTTTTTTCTTTTTTTCAACTTCGGCCAATGCTTCTATCAGAAATTTTTGTAGGTATTTACTTTGCCGTGCCTTCTTAATTACAAAATTGAACAAACGTGGATACCGCACTACATTTTGTAAGGTTCTGCTTATTTTAAATTCATTCCACATTCTTCTATATATTTCCTTGTCGTAGGCTTTGTTAAATGCTGCTGAAAAATTTTGTTCTTTAAAACAGGCTATCAAATGATCAGCAGCCACACGTCCACTGCGTATAGCATTAGCAATACCTTCGCCGGAGAAAGGGTCTATCAATGCTGCTGCATCGCCGGTTAGTAAGAAGCGTTCACCGCTAAGGTTTCTTTTCTTTGAGCCAAGCGGTAATCCATAACCTTTAATCGTTTCCAACGCTTTTGCATCTTTGAACCGATCTACCAAATGCGGATGGGTCTGCAACAGTTTTGTCAACGTTTCTTTTAGATTGACTTTCTTTTTAGAAACAGTTGATGACAACATTCCAATACCAACATTGGCTTTATTATCTGCTAAAGGAAAAATCCACAAATAGCCTGGAAGAATATCTTTGAAAAAATGTAGTTCAATAAAATTTTCCTCATGAAATGATGCAACATTCTCATAGTAAACCCGAAGTCCTGCGCTGTAGTGATTTTTCTCAACTTTAATATCGCCCAAGTATTTTGAAACAATTGAATGTGCACCATCTGCACCTACAACAATTGCAGCTTCAAATGTGCCGGTTGTTGTTTGAATGATGTTTTTATTATCCTTTACTTCTATAACAGATACGGTACAGTTTTCATAAACTGAAACGTTGTTGGTTTGTTTCGCTTCGCTAAAAAGGAGATTGTCAAAACTCATTCTTGTACTTATGTAGCCATGACTTTTACTGCCTTTATAAATAAACGGTATATCAATGTGATTATGATCAGGTGAAAATATTTTGACGCCATAAGATGCAATTTTATCCTGCATTTTATTAAAAGCTGATGCCAGGTTTTCAGAAAGCATGGGCAATTGATTAACCACATCTACGCTCAAGGCATCGCCACATGTTTTATCACGGGGAAATGAAGCCTTATCGAGCAAAGCAACTTTAAGACCGCTGTTGGCAAGTTTAATGGCACACGAACTACCCGCAGGTCCGGCACCAACAATAACTACATCAAAAACTTTTTCTGACATTTAAAAAGAATATAAGCCCCAAATATAAGTCGGTTTTCGTCATTACTAGTTTTCGTCATTACTAGTTTTCGTCATTGCGAGGAGGTTACAGTTTCGTCATTGCGAGGAGGCACGACGAAGCAATCTGCTTTTGAGATAGCACGAAGTATTGTTTCGTTTTGGGTATTTCAAAATTAGATTATTACTTTTTTTTACCGGCAGATTGCTTCGTCCTCCTACGTCGTCCTCGCAATGACGGGGAGGGGTGTTCATCATTGCGAGGAGGCACGACGAAGCAATCTGCACATAACAAATAGTGAATTTAAAAAATGGCTTAACATTATTGCAGAAAGCCACTTCATAACTTCTGGTGAAAAAAAGATAATTGCTTCAGATTGCTTCGTCCTCCTACGTCGTCCTCGCAATGACGGGGAGTGTAATGTTTTCGTCATTGCGAGGAGGCACGACGAAGCAATCTGCACTTAACAAATAGTGAATTTAAAAATGGCTTAACATTATTGCAAAAAGCCACTTCATAACTTCTGGTGAAAAAATTTAATTGCAGCAGATTGCTTCGCTCTCCTACGTCGTCCTCGCAATGACGTTTTGCTTTCGCCTTTGTGAGTTGTAGCTACCATTTACTTATAACTTCCCATAAATCTTTCCATTCTGGATTTTGCTCCTCAATTAATTTGATTTTTTTGGCTCTACTTCCACCTTTTATTCGCTTTTCTTCCGCTATTGCCTCCTCAATTGAAAGAAAGTTTTGGAAGTAAACGAGCTTGTGAACATTATAGACTGCTGTGAAGCTTTTTTCATACTTTTAATCTAGATGTTCACCAATTCTTTTAACAAGATCAGAAGTTACTCCTGTATGAAGTACTTGATTGTGAATGTTGGTTAGAATGTAAACTGATCCACCCTTTTGCATGGTTTATTTAATTGGTTAAGATGGTTTTTTTTTCGTCAGCCGATTGCTTCGTCCTCCTACGTCGTCCTCGCAAGGACGGGGAATGGTTTCCGTCATTGCGAGGAGGCACTGTTTCGTCATTGCGAGGAGGCACGACGAAGCAATCTGCATCCAACATAAAAGTACGAAACGTGTCATAAGAA
>JANPGE010000231.1:0-4610 GCA_031423805.1 Segetibacter sp.
CCCCCGACACCCACTGACCAATGTGGCATCACATAATAATTGAAGCTAAGTGGTAATTGGTGATAGTATGCTTTTTTGAGTCGTTGTGATTTGGTAATAAAGTTTGCAAAACCACTGTCCAAAATTGTCTTGCGGGTATAAGCAAACTCGTTTATTGGTTGGGGAGAACTGTAGTTAAATTCACCCTGGATATACCACTTGCTTCGGTTCTGGACTCTTACATATACCCCGGGTAAATAATCTGCAAAAAAACTTTGTTTGCCATTGGCGTTATATCCAACTACCGATTTTCCACCCACAGGTATTTGTTGTTGTACACTCATACCGGCACTCCATAGCAATCCTTTGTTTGACATTTTAGGCGGTGCCATTTTTGTTGCTTTAGTAGTACTGGTTGCTTCACTTGTAATTGTGTCTTTTATGGATGTTATTGGAATATTTTTTTCTTTTAGCAGCGAATCATCTGTTTGCTTTTGAATGCTACTTATAGATTCGGATAGAATGTTTGTTGGTTTAGAATTGTTATCTTCTTTTTCTTTTTGCAGAATGCTTTTTGAATCAGTATTTGCTAGAGATATTTTAGCATTTGTGTTATTACTAACTTTGTTTTCATCGGGAATATTTTCTCCTGACTTTTTACTCAAATCAGTTCTGACAAGTTGATGGGTTGTTTTCTTATTTTCTCCTTTAGCTGCTACAATTGTTTTTGAGATTTGATTGACCGAAAATGTTTTCCCACCCTTATTAATTGCTTTTTCCTCTTTTGAATTACTTGCTATTGGGATAGTGGAGTTTGTGATTTTCTGGTTTAGTTTTTTATTATTCGTATTTGAAAATGTGGGTGCTGTTGTTTTTACCGTTGGTTTATTTTCAGGAAAAGCGATTACTTCTTTGTTTTTATTTGTCAATGAACTTTGTGAGTTTGTATCCGGGTTGGCAACTTTGATAATAGATTGTTTTTGACCTAAATCCTCATTGCTTGCCTGAATTATTTTGTTTTGATTTACAACCTCTGTAGGTCCGGCCTTTGAACTAAATTTTACCCTTGGTGTATTATTACTGCGTTGCAAAATATATAACCATCCAATCAGTGCAATTGCACAAAGCACAAAGCCCCCATACCTGAAAAATCCTCCCGGGAAAGTCCGTTTGTCATCTTCATCCAAAAGCTGTGACATACTATGCCAGCTTTGGTCTTGACCAGGAAGCGGCAAATTATTCATCTGCTGCTCAAAGGCATCTTCATAAGGTAGTTTCTTGTTCATATGTTTACCTCCTGTAGTCTAATCAGTTTTTGTAAATTTTTTCTCGCTTCACTCAAATGCCATTTACTTGTTCCCTCGCTAATGTTTAGTAATTGGCCTATTTGTCTATGGTTGTATCCATCCATCACATACAAGTTAAAAACAGCCTGCGTGGCAGGTGGCAACAACCTGACTAAATAAAGCAATTCTGTTGCTTTCATTTTGCTTACTGCTTCGGCCGGTATATGTACTTCTGATGCTTCATTCAGTTCGTGATGGCTTACGGCTTTTTCTTTTATTTTCAAAAAGTCAAGGCAACAGTTTATAATAATAGTCCTGATCCATGTATAGATTGTGGCCTGTTTGTGGTCATATCTTTCAATGCTTTTAAAAACTCTCAAAAACCCCGTGTTGAGAACCTCAACTGCATCATTTTCATTTTTGGTATATCTCATACACAACGTAGCCATTGCTTTGTAATAGCTTCTGTACAACTGCTCCTGTGATTTTCTGTTGCCCTTTTTGCAGCCTTCTATGATGTCTATATTTTCTCGTTCAAATACCAAATTGTGATATGCTTTCTTTATTTACAAACTACTTTTAATAAAAGTGCAGGCAGCTTTGTAAAGTGCTGCCTGCTGTGCATAAAAACCCTTTCCACCCTTAATCATATTTCAAATTAAAAACTCCGTCTTACCTTAAAGGTTGTACTTATTGTATGTATTGCACCACTGTCTGTATAGCTTCCATTAAACGATCCTTCGTAAAACTCTCCTACATTATTTGCGAAGGATGTGAATGTAACATTGAATGGCTGAATCAAAATTAGGTTAGATGAAGACTGTACCTGAAGAGTTCCAACAGGATAAGTGCCTACAGCATTGGCGCCTGTTGCAGAAAAATAGATATTATTAAAGCCTATTCGGTCTCCCATTATATAAGTGATGACTCCTGCAGGTGGTACACCCTGACTATTGGTATAAGCTGTTAATGAATCATTGGCCGTGCTATTTATATAATAGTAAATGCTACTGTCAATAGTATAATTAATGTATTGGAGTGATGATGTACCACAAGCAGTAATACTACCAACATTGGTAAGGGGTGGCGTAAGCGTGACATAGGTAACAGAACTTTGTTGTTGGCCAGTTTGGTCTACTCCGACAACATTTGCTGTAACAGGTACACCGGCACATGTTACTATTGCAACATAAAAATTTCCTGTAGAATCTGTTCCTGCAAAACGAACAGTATTATTGATTGATATTATAGCGTAACCATTGGTCACAGGTTGGTTATTACAATCTAATAATTTTCCGGTAATCGTATTTACAACAGGCGACGTAGAAGTAACAGTTATTGTACCCAAATCAGTATTCTGCGAAAGCGGTAATACATTTTGTGTAAATACTGCATTGAAACAAGGATCTAAAACTTCTATTTTGAGTGCAACATTTGAAGGTACAGCACCACTCACCTGTCCAAGCGAATCAGTCCAACCATATGCATATCTGTTTGAACTATCTAAAACGGTAATTTTCACTACACCATAAACAATAGGTAAGGTATCGCTTGTTTGTAACTTCATAGCAATATAAACAGCATTCATAGGCACATCACAATTCCAGAATGAAAAATGAGAAACTTCGCCAACGTAGGTATTCCCTTGTTTGGTAGCTATGCCGTCTTCTTTCCAAAGGCCGGTTTGTTCATCTATGCTCCATAGCGCAATAGTTGCAGGAGCAGACGACAAAACGGAAGCAGGAATGGCGGTAGTAAGTGTAGCTTTCAGACCACTTTTTATTTGCAATTTCTCACCTGCATCAGATTCTAATTCTACTGCCAGCATACCATAAGAGGACAAAGTAACCCGGCTATTGTTTTTATCTGTAGCTGCATACGAACCTGGGATAGTAGTTGAAATATCGCTAGCAGTTGGGTCAATGTAGGCAGCATAAACTTTTACATTTCCTGCATAAGCCGCACCTGAAGATGCAATTACAACACCATTTGCCGGTAATGCAATCTTAGAACCATTGCTTAGCGAAGCATTTCCTCCTGTAGCACCACTAACAGTTCCTGCAAGGTTTTTCTTCACCAATTTAATTGCAACGTTGTTAGTGCCCGATGTGGCAGCAAATAAACGGTAGCCTTTAAAATACCCTGATCTTTCTGCCACTACCAAGGCACTTTTCTTGTCAAGTGGTGCATTTAAAATGCGGAAATAGCCTGTCGCATCTGTAATAGCGGTTTTGTTGCCAACCGTTATGTTTACTCCAACTGCGGGTTGGTTATTTTCATCCACAACATTACCCTGCAAATTTGCTGTAATGGGTTCCGGATTTACAATATTAATAACCGGAACATTTGGTATTGGATCAGGTTCCCCTGAATAACTCAAATCCTTTTGGCATTGAAAAAAGGAAAATGCCATAACTACTAATAATAGATTGCGATATATACTTTTCATACAAAAATTGCTTTGTATGAATATACTTTAATTTGGAACTAAGGGTTGGGTTTTCGGAAAAATTATGTATTTAAAAAGAAGGAGGCTGATTTTCAATTTAAATGAACGAGTTTATTTCAAATTTTATCATTGAACTTCGTATTTCCTACATTCAAACAATTATTATGAAATCAGTTTTTGCTTCATTTCTTTTTATTATATGGTTTGGAAATGTTTTTGCCCAGGCGCCATTGTTTCAATCTAATACTTTTAGTCTGTATGCTGATAAAGTAACACAAGGAAATTTTACCGGAAAAGCTCTATCTGCAACAGAACTTTCTTCTGATTACAAAAGCCCGGCTAATGAATCTATGAGCCCAGCCATCACTTTCAAGTTCAGCATCAATGGTAAGGACAGCGAGATGAAGCCCGGCGTAGACCACCATTATAATTGTTTGTCAACCAATGGCAAATGCGAAACGCCGGTTATAAAGTTTGGTAATCAAAGCATTGATACAAGAAATGTTCCCGATAATACATATCTGCAACCCAAAACTGAATTTAAAATCAGGCTGGATATGAATGAAGTGTTAGCTGCTTTTGAAAAAAATGGCTACTACACTGCTTTCAACGGCGATAAAATTTTTAAACAGGATTTCAAAGGTGTTTATGTAGCCGGCAACACAGCACCACTTAGCTGGGACTTTGATAACCTGGTAAACATGCCGCCGCTTAAAATGAATGATGAGGATAAAGATGGGATTTATGAAACTACACTTGTGCTTAACAACCCTGACAACATGAAGCAAACTTCTGGGAATTGGAAGCTTTCAAAAAATGTTTCGGCTTATCCGCAATATCATTCGCCCTATGTGCTTGGTGATGCACTGTACAACCTTGCACTTGAAGAAATGACC
>JANPGE010000232.1:0-19895 GCA_031423805.1 Segetibacter sp.
TCTTCTACATCGGCTTCGGTTTCATCAGGAAAGCCTGTAATAAGTGTTGTTCGCAAACAAATGCCCGGCACTTTTGCTCTGATGTCGTGAACCAATTCAGTCATTTCCTCACGGGTTATCTGCCTACGCATAGCTTTCAGCATGTTATTGCTTGCATGTTGCAGCGGCATGTCCAGATACTTGCAAATATTATCATGTGCATTCATTGCATCCAAAATTTCCATTGGAAACTTGCTTGGATATGCATAGTGCAACCGAATCCATTCCAACCCTTTTATTGCAGCCAATTCATGAAGCAGTTTGGGTAGTTCCCTCTTTTTATACAAATCAAGGCCATAGTAAGTCAGTTCCTGCGCAATCAGCATTATTTCCTTTACCCCCTTTTTAACCAACCCTTCTGCTTCTGCTACCAATTGCTCAATTGGCCTGCTTACGTGCAACCCACGCATCAAGGGAATAGCGCAGAAGGAACAGGTACGGTTGCAACCTTCACTTATTTTCAAATAAGCATAGTGAGATGGTGTGCTTAGCATACGCTCCCCTATTAACTCGGCTTTGTAATCAATGTCAAAGCGTTTCAGGATTTGTGGTAGTTCCATGGTGCCGAAGTAAGCATCTACTTCAGGGATTTCTTCTTCCAGATTGGCTTTGTAGCGTTCGCTAAGACAGCCTGTTACATATACTTTGTCTAGTTTACCTTTCTTTTTCAGGCTTACCTGGTCCAGAATGGTGTTTATGCTTTCTTCCTTGGCCTTATCTATAAAGCCACAGGTATTTACAATTACGATATTGTGGTCACGTTTGCCGCTTTCATGCACCACATCTACGTCATTGGCCATTAACTGACCGCTTAAAACTTCGCTGTCCACCATATTTTTACTACAGCCGAGGGTAATGATGTTGACCTTATCTTTTTTTAGAGTTCTTGCTTTCATAAAGAAGGGCAAAGATAATGTGGTATTTTGCTATTCTGGTAATCTGATCATTTGAATAGAAATACCCGGGAAAGTTTGGCGGAAACTGATAATCATTTTCAACCATAATAAGTAATTTTGAAAATTAAAGATTGAAAATGGGATTAATATACGCTGATATCGAATTAATTAATGCTGATGATGTTGCATTTGCAAAACGTCATATAATTGGAGATGAAGAGGTTAAACGGATGCATGTCAATTTATTAGTTGATACCGGGGCTTACAACCTTTGTATTAATGAGGATATTCAAGCCCAATTGGAGTTGCCTTTTGTTGAAAAAAGAAAAGGGCAACTTGCCAATGGAAGTATTGAAGAATATGACATGGTAGGGCCTGTAGTTGTGAAATTTAAAAATAGGCAAACCGTTTGTAATGCATTGGTATTGCAAGGTGGAAACGAACCTCTTTTGGGTGCTATACCATTAGAAGACATGGATGTCCTGATTCACCCGCTTCGTCAGGAACTTATAGTTAATCCAGAGCATCCATATTATGCACAAATGAAACTAAAGTGAGTTATTTTTCTTAAAGGCAATACAGCAAATCACACGGATTTTCTATAAAATGATTCTATGAATGAAAAAAAATTGAGAATATTTGAACTCTTGCTATTGCTTTCAATTAGTTTTTTACCCTCAATAATTTTTTCAATTTGGAGCTTGACTTCACAAACATCGATAACCGATTATTTTCCATATAAAATTCCTAATTTCCTTTCCCAAATAATTGAAAGTTTGCTTTCAATAATCCTTATGTTTTATGTATTAAGCAGAAGGCAGAAAAATATTAGTAGTATAGGAGTACATCCAAATTTAAGCCTTATTGATGTATTTCATTCGATTGCAATAATAATAGCCTTTTCTTTAATTCACAGCCTCTCCGCTTCACTTTTGAGTAATATTGATACAGAGTTTGTATTTCAGGATTCACACCCCAAAAACACAGAAATATTACAAACTAAATACACCTTTTTATTAATCGTATTAGCCATCGTGTCTCCTTTACAAGAAGACTTACTAATCAGAGGCTATACAATGACCCAGATATTTGATATAACTGAAAATAAGTTTTTTACGGTTTCAGCAAGTGTAACACTTCAATTCATATATCACTTAGGAGAAGGATTACCACATGACTTAATGTCAACCCCATTTTACCTCATCACTTCTTTGTATTTCATAAAGTTTGGCAATTTAAATCCTGTAATTATAGCGCACTTACTACTAAACCTATCACTTCTTTCAAGGCTTTAATTAATAAGTATAAACATTCCTTAATGATATCTCTTTACTTTCTATAACTAAGAAAAGTCAAATAGCAATTCTCATTTTGAACGAAATTCCTACGAAAAGTAGGAATTGACATTCAGCAATGCGACCTTTTACCCCAAACAACGCCTGATACATAAATACTGCACTATCCAACATTATTTTAATTCTTTCGTTTATTTTTACCTTCTAAATTTTAAATTATGCTTTGGCGAGGAAGAGAAGGTAGCGATAATGTAGAAGACCGTAGAGGAATAAGCGGTGGCGGAATGGCAGTTGGGGGCGGTATCGGAGGCATAGTCATTTTTCTGTTGTATGTACTTTTAGGCGGAAACCCTGATAATGCACCTGCATTATTGCCCGGTCAAAATGGTGCCTCACAGCAACGTAGTGCCCAGGCTAACCCCGGTGATGACACACTAGCACAGTTTACCTCTGTAGTACTTCGTGATACTGAAGATGTTTGGGGCAAACTACTAAACGGGTATCAAAAACCAAGACTTGTAATGTTTACCGATGCAGTACAAAGTGCCTGCGGTAGTGCAAGTGCAGCAGTTGGGCCTTTTTATTGCCCCGGCGACTCCAAAGTATATATTGATCTTTCTTTTTTCAGGTTAATGAAAGAAAGGTTTGGCGCAACCGGTGATTTTGCCATGGCTTATGTAATTGCTCATGAAGTTGGACATCACATACAAAACCTTATGGGCACTTCGGGACAGGTGCATAATCAACAGCAACACTTAAGCGAAGCAGCAGGCAATAAACTTTCTGTAAAACTAGAGCTACAGGCTGACTTTTATGCAGGTGTTTGGGCACACCATGCACAGCAAATGAAAAACATATTACAACCCGGCGATATAGAAGAAGCTTTAACAGCCGCCAACGCTATTGGTGATGATAAACTACAACAGGAATCTCAAGGTCAGGTTGTACCTGATGCATTTACTCATGGCACTTCTGCTCAAAGAATGTACTGGTTTAAAAAAGGTTTTGAAACCGGCGATATGAATCAGGGGAATACATTTGAGGATGGGGGGTTGAGGTAGATTGTCAATTTAAATAGTATAATAATCTTCTTCGCTTAAAATAATTTTGAGGAATTTTTAAATCCCCTGCATTCAGTTGTAGTGAAATAATATCCTTTTAAAAATAGCATTCCGTTATTTTTGTTGCTTTGATAAACTTCTTGTTTAGAGTATGCCTGAATTGAACCTTACTGATAAAGATACCGCCATAGAATTCTATGACCATCGCTACGAAGAAGGTTATATGGAAGAATGGGAAGACGATAAAAAACAAAAGGTAAAAGAAATCTTACTTGGATTAAATCTACCATTAAAAGGGAAAGCATTAGACTTTGGTTGTGGTAATGGAGTTTTTACCAGTATTATAAAAGAATGCTTGCCAAATTGGGATGTTTATGGTGTAGAAATAAGCCCGACTGCTGTTAATAATGCATCCAAAAGATTGCCCCAATGCAGTTTCTTTACTAGCGACAAAGCACCTGACTACCTTCATTTTTTTGATTTTATTTTCAGCCATCATGTAATAGAACATGTGCAGAACTTAAGCGAAACATTTGCCACATTCAATACTTATTTAAAACCAAACGCTTCTCAATTACATATTCTTCCCTGTGGTAATAAAGATAGTTTAGAATACCACATTTGTGATTTAAAGTCAAATGGAATTGAAAAAGGAAATCGTTTTTTCTTTGAAGAACCGGGTCATTTAAGGCGTTTAACAACTGATGAATTTACCAATTGCGAAAAACAAATAGGATTTTCGCTGAAAAAAGAATTTTACTCCAATCAATATGATGGGGCTATAAATTGGATAACCAAAAGCTCTCCCCGCTTTGTAAAAAAACTTACAGACGATAAAGATGCTAAAAACAATGACGCAAAAATTGAACTAATTCAATTAAGAAAAAAGTTACTACCCCTCACCTATTTGCAATTTCCTTACTCCAAATATTGGTTAGAAAAAAGCAAATGGCATAAAACTGCCAAAGACTGGATGTTGTTGTCGGCTTTATTTGTTCCATCATTGTTTTCAAAAATTATTTTTGATGCTTATCAAAAAAAAGCAACTGTAGAATGGGAGCAAAAGAAAAATGAAAGAAATGGCAGTGAAATGTTTTTATTTTATACTAGATAAAGCGTAATGGTCATCACAAAATTAACCGGTGGATTGGGCAATCAACTTTTTCAATATGCCTCTTCCAAAGCTCTAGCCCTGCATCATAACACTGAACTTATTCTAGATATTTCTTCATTTTATCAGGAAGAATTACCGGAATTGGAAGTGCCAAGAGCCTTTGAAATAAACAATTTCATTGGAGTAACCGAAAAAACAATCACACAAAAGGATTACGAAACAAATGAAGAATATCAAATATTCACATCTTCAGTTTTGGAGAAATTATTACCCCGTCATAAGCGAAAAATTTACAAAGAACTTCACTTTCATTTTGATAAAAACTTTTTTCAAAGTCGAAAAGATGTTTTATTAAAAGGGGTTTGGCAAAGCGAAAAATACTTTTCAAAATATCAATCTCAATTAAGGGAGATTCTAATACTGAAAGAGGAAACAATAAGTAATGTAAAATCAAAAGGAGAGGAATTACAAAAAGAAAACAGTGTATCTATACATGTAAGACGTGGAGACTATCTAAGATTGCCCATCATTTTAGAATGGCATGGTGTATTGGATGTTGAGCATTATAACAATGCAATAAAATTATTACATTCCCAAACAGATCAGCCTTTAAAATTGTACTATTTTTCAGATGATCCCGAGTGGGTTGAAGCAAACCTTTGTACAAAATGGCCCGGTGAAGTAATATCAAAAAACAGTCAAAATACAGGACTTGAAGACTTCTACCTGATGAGCCAATGCAAACACAACATTATAGCCAACAGTAGCTTTAGCTGGTGGGCGGCATGGCTCAACAACAATCCGGAAAAAATAGTTATTGCTCCAAAAAAATGGTTTGGAAATGCGCCAAATGATACAAAAGATCTAATACCCGAAAGCTGGATAAAAATTTAATAGAAATGGCTCCGAAAAAAGGAGCCATTTCTATTCTTATTCCCTTAGTATAAACTCAATGACTCACCTCTGCTATAGCATTTGGATCATGCTTATGCTTAAACAATAAAACAAACAATACAGCTATCACCAAAGCATAAATAGCGAACGAGCCCCAGATGCTATGCCAGTCTTTATCGCCATTAGATAGTGTAAAATAAGTATCAATCAGGTAACCGCTAATCTTGCTACCCAGAAAAGCCCCTACCCCATTGGTCATCATCATAAACAACCCCTGTGCACTTGAACGTATTTTAGGATCGGTTGTAGTTTCCACAAACAATGAACCTGAAATATTGAAAAAGTCAAACGCCATTCCGTAAACAATACAAGATAGAATAATCATCCACAAACCCTCTGCAGGATTGCCATAGGCAAACAAACCAAACCGAAGCACCCATGCTAACATAGAGAATAACATCACGTTCTTAATACCAAATCTTTTTAAAAAGAAAGGAATAGTGAGTATGAACAAGGTTTCAGAAATTTGAGAAATGGACATGATGATAGTGGAATATTTTACCACAAAAGAATCAGGTCCGTAAGCAGGTATTTTTTTAAAATCATCCAGAAAAGTGTCGCCATACATATTGGTCAATTGCAGCGCTGCACCCAACAACATGGAAAACCCAAAAAATAAAGCCATCTTATAATTTCCAAATAATTTGAACGCCTGCAATCCCAACTGTTCTGCCAACCCTGCCCCTTTGGCAATAGATTTTTGTGGAGCACATTTTGGCAATGTAAAAGAAAATATACCTAATAAAATAGCTGCAACGCCTCCAATTATAAATTGATTGGTGTTGGCCTTGCTGCCAGAAAGGTTGGTAAACCACATAGCCGCAATAAAACCTATTGTACCCCACACCCGAATAGGTGGAAATACTTTCACCACATCTAATCCTTCTTTTTTTAGAATAGTATAAGCAATAGAATTAGATAAGGATATTGTAGGCATGTAAAAAATCATAGCGGCAAAAATAACATAGTACAATGTACCCGCATCGTGTACCATGGGCACACAAAACAAAACCAAACCATAGAGGATATGTAAAATGCCGTAGAGTTTTTCAGCATCCATCCATTTGTCCGCAATAATCCCAGTAATAGGCGGCATAAAAAGAGATGATATTGCCAATGTAGAAAAGATAGCTCCAAATTGTGCACCTGATCCCATATTGTTTGAGAAAAAATAGGTAGCAATCGTAATTAGCCATGCACCCCAAACAAAAAACTGGAAAAAACTCATGACCGTCAGGCGAAACTTTATACTCATGTGGCTTAGGTTTTAAAGCGAAAGATAAATAATTGTGTTTAATGTTGGATAGCTAAGTATTCAAAAGGTTGAGGAAGTTCAAGATGTTTAAGAGGTTTATAAGGTTCAAGAGGTTTAAAATGTTTAGGAGTTTGATACTTAGTGCTTTTTTCTTCCTACTTGTATAATTGATTATACATCATTTGTTCATCTATTTAGCTTCATTTGCTGAATGCCCAGTCAACTTTAGCAGGGTCGCATGTCCAAACATTTGGAATACTATTTAGCCTTTCCCGGTTATTGTTATACTAAGGTCCATCCTAATATTATGTACTAAATACTAAAATGCCTTACTACTTGTCTGCTGATTGTAAATTATCGGTTTGTAATCTAAATACTGAACATTAACTATCAAATACTGTTTTACTTTTGCACCCATGAAAGAATACGCCGTAAAGACACTTGTAGAAGCATGCAGTGATGCAGATTTGAAACTGATAGGAGAAAAAGTTATTGCCCGTAAAAGAATATCTTTTGACGAAGGGGTTTTATTATTTGAAAAAGGTTCTCTTTCTTATGTTGGTGCTTTGGCAAATTATGTACGGGAACTCCTTCATGGCGACAAGACTTACTTCAACCGCAACTTTCATATTGAGCCGACCAATATCTGCGTCTTTTCGTGCAATTTTTGTTCATATAGTCGTCTCTATGCACACCGCGAAGAAGGTTGGGAACTTTCAGCACAACAGATGGTAGACATTGTAAAAAAATACGACGGACAACCTGTAACAGAAGTTCACATTGTTGGCGGCGTTCACCCCAAAATGGATCTTAACTTCTTCATCAATGTTATAAAAGGCATCAAAGCACACAGGCCCCATCTACATGTAAAAGGCTTTACACCCGTAGAACTTGATTATATGTTTCGCAAGGCTAAAGTGAGTACAGAAGTTGGATTAAAAATGATGATGGATGCAGGTTTGCAATCATTGCCGGGCGGTGGAGCTGAAATTTTTCATCCTGAAATACGTACAAAAATTTGTGAAGATAAAGTGGATGCAGAAGGTTGGCTACACATTCATAAAGTTGCGCACAACATGGGTATGCATACCAACGCAACCATGTTGTATGGCCACATAGAAAAATTCTGGCACCGTGTTGACCACATGGATCGCCTTCGCCGCTTGCAGGATGAAACCGGAGGTTTTAATACCTTCATTCCATTGAAGTTTAGAAACAAGGATAATGGCATGAGCAACATTGCTGAAAGTACTGTGGTTGAGGATATGCGTATGTATGCAATAGCACGTCTGTATATGGACAACTTCCCACATCTTAAAGCCTATTGGCCAATGTTGGGCAGAGAAAACGCACAGCTTACTTTAGCATTTGGTGTTAACGATATTGACGGAACTATAGACGACACCACCAAAATATACAGCATGGCCGGCAGCGAAGAACAAACACCCACAATGAATACCGCTCAATTGGTCAGTCTTATTAAACAAGTTAAAAGAGAACCAATAGAACGTGATACTTTGTACAATGAAATAAAAAACTACAGCGGAGAAAGCGTTGGAGAAAACCTGGTAAACCCAATTCTAAACTAGAATTTTGAAAACATACGGAGCCATTAATTTTTAATGGCCCTTACTACATAACCCTTTGCCCTTAATAATTTCAACACACCTTTTTCACCACCTAAATGCGCTGCCCCAACTGCAAAAAGTGTTGAATTTTTAGACGCTATAGCCGGAAATTGTTCTACCCAATTATTATTTCTTTTGTAAACCATTAAATCAGCGTGGGAACTAATGGTGCTATCTTCTTCCATACTCATGGTGTATAATTTTTCAACATCCTGTTGCTTGTAGATCTTCAACATTTCATCCATTTGTTGTTTTGTCTTTGAAAGGCTATCAATACTTTTTAGTAATTCCCGTGCTTGTTCTTCGTAAGGTATTGTATCAAAAATACTGGCTTGAAAAGCTACTGTTTCAAGTCCTTTTGTTTCTTTTTTCTGATTATAAGCTTCATCTATTATTTTCATTTCTACCCCATTCTTCTGTTCGCATGGAAGAAGTAGCTCATACAAACTGGCAGATAACATAAGAGGTGGCTGTTTTGCTAAAGTACCAAAAGGGAGATTTGGTTGGTGCTGCTCAAAAAATGTTTTTACACGATTAAACTCCTCCTCATTCAGTACTTTTTCCAAAGATTTATCCGAGTCCCTAAACAAATCAAATACACCGCCCAGTAATTCGGAGGCATTGTCCATGTCTACTTCAAGATAAACCTGATTGGTCTGCTTAATAAGTTGAAGTACGTTTTTACTAAGTATGGCATCATCTGCGCACATCAGGTGCATTGTGCCTAAAAAATAAGAAGGTTTTTTTAATCCATTGCCTGATATCTCCCAAAGCAGGCTCTTACCATTTGCTACAGTTTCAAATGTTGGAGATTGTTTGCACGATAATAAAAAACTGATACCTAAAAGAGAAAAAAGCGACGAGGCTACCTTGTACATTTATTTTTAGTGGAAAGGTAAAAGAATGGCATGGTTTTGCTCTTACTATAAATGTTTTTTAAGGGTTTAGGGTTGAAAAGGAGGCTCAATTCTTTGAGCCTCTTACATTTTTACTAAATAATGATTTTAAAAAGCATTTTTTAAGATAAGGCGAAAAATACCACCTCATCATATGCCATTATATATATTTATTGAATTTAATTTTGTGGAAATTTTTTCCAGATTGAAAATTTTTGTGGAAATAATTTCTCACTTTTAGAAAAAAAGAAGTAAAAAATATTTTACTAACGATGAGTTATTGTTATTATGAATTAATTAACTTTTTTTAGAACCTTCCGGGACAACCTAATCTTCTCAAAAATCCTTTTCTACCTGATCTAGTACCGCCTCCTGACCCATCGCCCCAGGCTAGCTTAAAACTAATTCTAAACTGACCAAAGTAGTACCAATCTTTACCATCAGCATTTCCTCTTTGTGCACCACCCTTTGGATATGCAGCAGTGTAAGGAGGTAATTCATCACCTCTGAATGCAAGATCTACAGCCGTTTGACCACGCTCTCTTAATAAATCTGCACCATCTACAAATGAACTACTTACATCATCCAAATAGTCAGTAAAAATTTTACGAATACCTATTTCACCTGCTATAAATATTGTTGATGACAAATTGTATTTAAACCCACCTCCAAAAGGTATATTCATTTGTTGCAACTTATAAGGCTTTTTTGTTGGGTATTTTGAAAGTCCCTGCCCTTCTGTATTTAAATCGTGTAGAAATACCTTACGTCCGGCATAATCATAAGTATATGGATTAAATTTAAAAGCACCTATTCCTGTAAAAACATAAGGTACAAATTTTCCTGTATAATCATTTAACCAATTGTATTCTGCCAATAAGGTGACATCAGTTATTGATGATTGAAAATTAAGGTTGCGCTTTTGCAACTTTGAATTTCCTTTTTTATCATCGCCACCAATGCTCCCTTGTGAATAGTCTAAGCGTAAAACAACTTTATCACTTACATCATAAGATGCACCAAAAGAGTACATTCCTTTTGACTGGTCAAAAGAAAACTTTTTTTGTTGAAGGTCACCTAAATAGTTAGCAAAACCGCCCCCGATATGAAGGCGAAAACTCTGTGAGAATACTTGTGTAGATACTACTAAGAGTATCAATGGGATTATCTTTTTCATGTAGAATATGGTTTACATCCAAAAGGCGGATATTATTAAAAGATGCAAACGCTGTAAAAAAGTTGCAAAATGCAAAAATGAACTTTTTTCCAAAAATGGGAAGAAATTATTTTATTGATTATATGTTTTGATGATTTAATTATTTAAGTGTGACAAAAGGATGACTCTATGTTAAATTAAACTTTTCACTATATAAACATAGTACGGCTCTATTCTGAAATAATTATTAAATGAAAATAGTGACCCAATCGGGTCACTATTTATTAAGTCGGGACGACTGGATTTCCCGCAACATGCGGGACTACCCCAGACCCCCAGCCTGATACCCCGCCGCGGCGGGGCTACGTCTCTCCCAATAAGCGGTTGAAAGCCATTCCGCCCTTATAGCTTTTTATTTGCCTCTCTCTTCTTAATGCTTCAATTTTTGAAGTTAATTCTTCGGTGTAAACCAAAATAAAAGGTGTACGATGTTTGGTAGATCTTTGAAAACCGTTATTGTGAAAAAGTAAACGTTTATCAACATCTGAAGTAGAACCAATGTAATATTTATGGTCTTTTAAACTTTTCAGTATGTAAACATAGTAGGACTCCATTGCTGAAATAATTATTAAATGAAAAGAGTGACCCAATTGGGCCACTCTTTATTAAGTCGGGACGACTGGATTCGAACCAGCGACCCCCAGACCCCCAGCCTGATACGCTACCGGACTGCGCTACGTCCCGAACTCTTATTTTCTTATTCGGCCTGATACCCCGCCAGCGGCGGGGCTACGTTCCGAACTTTTATCTTTCTCTATTCGACCTGATACCCCGCCAGCGGCGGGGCTACGTCCCGAACTCTTATTTTCTTATTCGACCTAAAATCCCACCATAGCAGAACTACGTCCCGAACTTTCTCACATATTAGGGAAGGATGCGAATGTAAAGAGGATTTTATAAAAAACGGTTATCTTGCAAGCAAATTTTCTTACTGCTTCATGAAGTTGTTACTTAGGCAGGTATCCATTGCTGATAAAAACTCCCCACATAATGGGTCTGTAAATGATATTTTAATCATTGATGGTGTTATTGACCAAATTCAGCCTGCTATTTCTGATAATGAAGCTACTATAATTGAAGGCAAAGAATGGATAGTTTCTCCCGGTTGGATTGATATTTTTGCCCACTTCAACGATCCGGGTTTTGAACATAAAGAAACCCTGGAAACCGGTGCCAATGCTGCAGCAAGTGGTGGCTATACAACTGTTTTTACCCTTCCTAATACATTGCCGGTAACAGACAATAAGTCTGCGATAGAATACATTGTTCAAAAAAGCAAAGCCTCTGCGGTCAACATTTGCCCATTGGGCGCTATTAGTAAAAAAACAGAAGGCAAAGAACTTGCGGAACTCTACGACATGAACAACAGTGGTGCAATAGCTTTTTCTGATGGGCTTGTGCCTGTTCAGAATGCAGGTCTATTACTTAAGGCATTGCAATATGTAAATGCAATAAATGCAGTTGTAATCCAAATGCCTGTTGATACCTCGATAGGTAAAGGTGGTCTTATGAACGAGGGAATAACAAGCACCCAACTTGGGTTACCCGGCATACCTGCTTTGGGCGAAGAATTAATCATAAGCCGTGATATAGAACTAACAAAATATACCGGTAGCCGTTTGCATATTACCGGCATTACAACAGCAAAAAGTGTAGCACTTATTAAATCGGCGAAATCAGAAGGTATAAATGTGACGTGCAGCGTAACGCCTTACCACCTTATGTTTTGTGATGAGAACCTAACCACTTATGATACCAACTTAAAAACAAACCCTCCGTTAAGAAGCCGGCAGGATATGATGGCCTTGAGGGAAGCTGTTCTTAATGGAAGTATTGATTGTATAGCTTCTCACCATTTTCCGCAGGATTGGGATAGCAAAACCTGTGAATTTGAATATGCCCAACCGGGAATGATAGGACTTGAAACAACTTTTGCTGTTATCAATCATTTATTTCCCGAAATGAACAATGAAAGGTTGGTAGAATTGTTTTCAATAAATGCCCGGAGTATATTTTTCCCTACGGAAAATGTAATAGCAGTAGGCAACAAAGCAGACCTTACAATATTTGACCGAAACACAACATTTACCTACAACACAACAGATATAAAAAGCAAAAGCCACAATTCACCTTTTATAAATAAAGAACTAAAAGGAAAGGTGATTGGCATAATCAATAAGGATAAAGTATATTTGAACAATTAAAATTATAAAAATGGAAACTAAGATTACTTCCCCTGCCGTGAAAGGTATCATGATTTCCCTTGTATTAATTGCTTTTGGGCTTATCATTCAATTTATGAATTTGAGTGATAATAAAGCTTTAAGCAGTATTGGAATCATTTTCTTTTTTGGAGCGATAATTTGGAGTTGTATATATTATGCAAAGCAAATGGATGCCAATGTTTCCTTTGGAAATGTTTTTGCCGATGGGTTTAAAACCAGTGCTGCTGTTACAGCTATTATGGTTGTATTTACAATTATTTCCTTAAAATTATTGTTTCCGGAAATGATAGACAAAGCCCTTGAACAAGCACAAGCAAATATGGCCAAGCAAAACAGTATGTCTGATGAGCAAATTGAAACTGCTATGACCATGACAAAAAAGTTTTTTATCCCATTTGCTATCGGGGGGGCATTAATAATTTACCTGCTTATTGGAGCAATAGCATCATTGATAGGAGCTGCTGCTGCTAAAAAAAATCCCCGTGATCCTTTCAATCAACCAGGTTAATTGTAAAATAGAATGGACGTTTCAATTGTAGTGCCTTTATATAATGAAGATGAATCTCTGCCGGAACTCTGTGCATGGATAGAAAGGGTGACAACTGCCAATAACCTGACTTACGAAATCATATTAATTGATGACGGAAGTACTGATAACAGTTGGAATGTTATTGAGCATTTAATAAAAGCTGATAACAATATCAGAGGCATAAAATTTCAGCGCAACTACGGTAAATCTGCTGCCCTTAACGAGGGCTTCAAAGCAGCTAAAGGCGAGGTAGTTATTACTATGGACGCCGACATGCAGGATAGTCCCGATGAAATACCTGATTTAAGGAAAATGATAATTGAAGATGATTACGATTTGGTAAGTGGATGGAAAAAAAAGCGTTATGACCCAATCACCAAAACTATTCCTACAAAATTTTTTAATGGTGTAACCCGCCGTACTAGCGGCATTCAGCTACACGATTTTAATTGCGGCCTTAAGGCTTATAAAAAGAAAGTCATTAAAAGCATAGAAGTCTATGGAGAAATGCACCGTTATATTCCGGTGATTGCAAAATGGGCAGGGTTTAGAAAAATAGGAGAAAAGGTGGTAGAGCACCGTGCTAGAAAATATGGCACCACCAAGTTTGGCATTGAAAGATTTGTAAATGGGTTTCTTGATCTCGCCACCATAACTTTTGTAAGCAAGTTTGGTAAACGACCCATGCATTTTTTTGGTCTGTATGGAACTTTATCTTTTCTGATTGGCTTTTTTATGATCATTTATTTAATCGTAGCTAAATTTGTTGCAAGAGATTTTGCATTAACCAACAGACCATCTTTTTATATTGCCATGGCTACCATGGTTATAGGAATGCAATTGTTCCTTGCCGGATTTTTGGCAGAATTAATCTCCAGAAATTCCAGTGAACGAAACGCTTACCTGATAGAAAAGAAAGTAGGAGTTGTATAAATGAGCAAAGTAGTCATTATAGGTCCTGCACATCCTTTGAGAGGTGGTCTTGCATCATTCAACGAACGATTGGCAAGACAGTTTATGCAGGAAGGTCATGAGGTGAGTATTTACACATTCTCATTGCAGTATCCCGGATTTCTTTTTCCCGGTACTACACAATTTTCTTCTGAACCAGCCCCAAAAGATATTGATATTAAAGTTTGCATCAACTCTGTCAATCCAATTAATTGGTTGGTGGTGGGCAACAAATTGAAAAACCTCAAGCCCGATTTAATTGTTGTTCGCTATTGGTTGCCTTTTATGGGACCTGCCTTAGGTACCATTTTGAGAAGCGCAAAAAAAAACAAGCATACCCGTGTGGTATGTATTGCAGACAATATAAAACCCCACGAAAAAAGGCCCGGCGATACCGCATTTACCAAATATTTTATAAAGCCTATTGACGCCTTTGTGACCATGAGTCAAAAGGTGTTGAAAGACCTGCAAGCCTTTACAACAAAACCTGCACTGCAGGTTGTCCATCCGTTATATGACAATTTTGGAGAAGCTTTACCCAAGGCCGAAGCAAGACAACATTTAAGTCTTAATGACTCTGAAAAAATCATTTTATTCTTTGGGTTTATCAGGCAATACAAGGGGCTCGATTTGCTTTTACAGGCAATGGCAGAACCCGCTATGAAAGCATCTAACATAAAGCTATTAGTGGCCGGTGAGTTTTATGAAGACCGTAAAACATACGACGAGTTGATTGCTACCTACAATTTGTCTGACCAATTAATTTTAAGAACCGATTTCATACAAGACAGCGA
Organism: Segetibacter sp.; assembly: GCA_031423805.1. GTDB lineage: Bacteria > Bacteroidota > Bacteroidia > Chitinophagales > Chitinophagaceae > Segetibacter. Next base: position 14,854 of record JANPGE010000232.1, read on the forward strand.
AGTTCGTTATTACCTTAGTGCTGCAGACTTTGTTATACAACCTTACAGAAATGCCACACAAAGCGGGGTAACACCTTTAGCTTATCACTTTGAGAAACCCATGTTGGTAACAAACGTAGGCGGTCTGCCTGATTTGGTTCCTGAAGGAAAAGTTGGGTTGATATGCGAACCAAATCCAGCTTCAATTGCTGAAGGAATTTTGAAGTTGTATGAATTAGGTGAAGAACACTTTTTGCCACATCTTCGTGAAGAAAAGAAAAAATATAGCTGGAAAAATCTGACAAAGGCGTTGATGAGGTAATGTGATAATTTGGCAATGTGATGATGTGATAATGTGATAATGTGATAATTAATCAATTGCTCAATTTGAAAATGTTAAGAAAAGCAGGCTGTTTATCTTTTGATAATTGTAATCACTTTTAAAAGCAGATTGCTTCGTTTCACTCGCAATGACGGTATTAAACTTAAACTCTAAACATTACTCGAAACCCTAAACTCTAAACCCTAAACATTAAACCTAAAATGATATATCGCAGCAGGGCTCCTTTGAGATTGGGATTGGCAGGTGGTGGCACAGATGTAAGTCCTTATAGTGACCTGTATGGAGGTGCAATACTTAACACTACCATCAACCTATATGCGCATGCAAGCATAGAACCTTTAACTGAAAATAAAATCATTGTTCAGGCACTCGACCGCAACGAAGAACAGGTTTTTGAAGGCTCAACCCATCTACCAATTGATGGCACTTTGGACTTATTGAAAGGGGTTTACAACCGCATTCAAAAAGATTATGGTGTTGCACTGCCGGGGTTTAAACTAAGTACGTTTGTAGATGCTCCGGCGGGTAGCGGATTAGGCACAAGCAGCACTTTAGTAGTAGCTGTTCTTGGTGCATTTTATGAGATGCTTAGATTGCCTTTGGGAGAGTATGACATAGCCCACTACGCCTACGATATAGAACGCAACGATCTGCTATTGGCGGGTGGCAAACAAGACCAATATGCTGCAACATTTGGCGGAGTAAACTATATGGAATTTTATGAAGGAGATAAAGTAATTGTAAATCCGTTGAGGATAAAACAGCAGTATCTGAACGAGCTGGAGAATAACCTGGTACTATATTTCACAAGTACAAGCAGGGAAAGTGCCACGATTATAAAAGAACAGGTTAAGAATGTAAACAGCAAAAACGAAAAAAGCATTGAGGCGATGCACCAACTAAAAGAGCAGGCAAAGATGATGAAGGAAGCCATGCTAAAAGGTCGCCTGAATGAAATAGGTGAAATACTTGATTTTGGCTTTCAGCAAAAAAGACAAATGGCGGCTAACATAAGCAATAGCAGTATTGAAGAAGTGTATGAAGGAGCAAAGAAAGCAGGTGCTACCGGTGGCAAAATAAGTGGTGCAGGCGGCGGCGGTTTTATGATATTTTACTGCCCTGGAAACACCCGTTATAAAGTTGCCGAAACATTGCGCACATTTGGTGGTGATGTAAGAAATTATCAATTCAGCCCGCAGGGATTGAATACATGGACGGTGTAGAATTCCTTATGTTGTAACAATCACATCAGCTTATCTTTACACAAAATACTAATTGTGAACATAATTTCAGATATTATTTCAAAGTCTATTGAAGTAAAACAACAGATTCTTCGGAACGAGGAATTTTTGAACAAAGTTCAAAATGCTATTGATATCATTACTAACGCATTTAAGAACGGAAATAAAGTATTGTTTTGCGGCAATGGTGGCAGTGCTGCCGATGCACAACACCTGGCCGCAGAGTTTTCTGGTCGCTTTTACAAAGACAGAACAGCATTGCCGTCGGAGGCTTTGCATTGCAATACATCTTATCTGACTGCTGTGGCAAACGACTATAGCTACGATGTTATTTATTCCAGGATAATTGAAGGAACGGGAAATGAAGGCGATGTATTAGTCGGGCTTAGTACTTCTGGCAATTCAGGAAATATAGTTAAGGCTTTTGAAGCCGCTCATACTAAGAAAATGTTGACAATTGGGCTTACCGGCAGCACAGGTGGGGTTATGAAAGAGAATAGCGATATCCTCTTAAACGTTCCTTCATTTGATACTCCACGAATACAGGAAAGTCACATTATGCTGGGACATATTATTTGCCAATTGGTGGAGGAGAATTTGTTTGGGAATTAGTTATGAGTCAAGTTAAGAGTTATGAATTATGAGTTATGAGTTGTAAGGTGTGAAATGTCAATTGTGAAATGGTTCTGTCTTACTTCTTAATACTAACTACTTGCTACTAAAGAGTTATGAGTTTTGGTACTGACCTTATTTAAATCAATGAAAGAAGCAATTATTTTGGCCGGGGGATTGGGTACAAGGCTGCGGTCTGTAGTGGCTGATTTGCCTAAGTGTATGGCTCCGGTTAACGGGAAACCATTTCTGGCTTATGTGATCCAATATCTTCAACAGCAAGGTATTGAACGATTTATTTTTTCGTTGGGGTATATGAGTGAACCAATTATTGATTTCCTCAACAAAGAATTTCCTTCTTTGATATTTACAACTTCTCTTGAAGACGAACCGTTAGGTACAGGTGGCGCTATAAAACAAGCATTAACATTTGCCGAAGGAGAAAATATTTTGGTAACAAACGGCGATACCTTGTTTAAGATTGATGTAAATGAAGTAGCAGCCATACACAATGAAACTAATGCAGATTGTACACTTAGCCTTAAACCAATGAACAACTTTGACCGCTACGGAGTTGTTGTTATTGATGAATCTCGTAGAATAATCAGCTTCAAAGAAAAACAGTTTTATGCATCAGGTTTAATAAATGGCGGGGTATATATGCTTAATAAAAAAAGTTTTTTAAGCGAAGATTTGCCCCAAAAATGTTCATTTGAAAAAGATTATTTGGAGCAATATTTTCCAACCAGAAAAATGTACGGAATAGAACAACAACAATACTTTATAGACATTGGCATACCTGAAGATTACTCGAAGGCGCAGATTGAATTGCGTAGTCAGTAAGTCAGTAAGTCAGAAAGTCATTAAGTCATTGAGCCATTTTCAAATTATCACAATATCACATTATCACAAAATCACAATATCACATTATCTCATTATGCATCTTCCAACAATAGACAAAACCTGGACTCTATTTATTGACCGAGATGGCGTCATTAATCATGAGAAGAAAGAAGATTATATTTTAAACTGGAGTGAGTTTGAATTTTACGACACGGTAAATGCTGCTATGAAAATTCTTTCAGAAATGTTTGGGGTTATTGTGATGGTAACCAATCAACGGGGCGTTGGCAAGCAACTGATGACAAGAGAGGATTTGCATAACATACATAGCAATATGCTGCAAACGATTACTGCAGCGGGTGGTCGTATTGACCAAATATATTTTTGCGACAGCATGGATAACAATCATCCTGAAAGAAAACCCAACCCCGGAATGGCGCACTTAGCTAAAAAAGATTTTAATCACATAGATTTCAACAAAAGCTTAATGGTTGGCAACAAATTGAGCGATATGCAATTTGGTAAAAATGCCGGTATACAAACAGTTTATGTAGATACTACTAACCCCGAAGTCGAGCACCCAAACCCCTTGATAGATTTCAGGTTTCCTGATTTATACTCTTTTGCACTTGCATTGCAATCTGTTGTAACAAAATCTTAAAACATTTGCTTTAGTCAATATCTTCACTTATAGTTAATATTCAACTGTTTATATTCGTTGTATCAAAGTATAAACCATGCGCATTTTTTTATTCACTTTATTACTATCAGTTGGTCTAAGTGCAACAGCCCAACCCCTAACTCCGCAGGATTATACAAAGCTAAAAAAACAGGAAGATTCCTTAAAATCATTGGGCATTAAGATGATCAATGAAAAGACAGCTTTACAGAGGTTTCTTGCCGATAGTGCTTTTATAAAAATTCTGGTAAGGGCATTAAAAAAGCCAAATTCATTTTATTATCCTTTTGATTCGCTACAAACAGTCTCACACATATATGCGCCTGATAGTTCGTTCAGAATTTTTTCCTGGCAGTTTACAAGAGATGAAGATTATTATCGCCAACGTGGTGCTATACAAATGCGGACTGCTGATGGTTCTTTAAAATTATTTCCGCTGGTAGATATGAGTGATTTTACAACAGCGCCACAAGACTCTATACGCACAGGCAAAAACTGGATTGGCTGTATTTATTACAGCATGGTAATGAAGACAGTAAACGACAGAAAATTTTATACGCTACTCGGTTTTGACGACAACAATATGCGCAGTACGAAAAAGTGGATTGAAGTCTTGTATTTCGATGAGAATGGCTACCCGCAGTTTGGCGGACCTTTTTTTTCTATACCTACCGGCATTATCAAAGCAGGGGGTGGTGGTAAGCAGGCAAGGTTTGTCTTAGAGTATAAAAAAGACGGAAAAGCAAGAATGAATTATGATAAGGAACTTGATATGATTGTCTATGACCATCTTGTTCCTGAAGACGGCAAATCAGACAAGACTTACACTTTTGTACCCGATGGAGATTATCAGGGTTTTAAATGGGTGAATGGAAAATGGGTACAGGTTGACAAAATCTTCAACCAACGATTAGAAGACGGACAGGCACCTTTACCCAAACCCTTAAAAGATATAGAAGGCAAAAGCAACGAACAAATGCTGATGCAGCAATCTGAAAAGAACAGGCAAATGCTTAAAGAACAAAAGCCTGTACCTGTAAAAAAAGCAATTCCTAAAAAGCCTGAACGCAAGCCTGCAAAAGAAAATGAGGAAAGCAATTAGCAAAATAAAAAAACCAGAAAAGCTTTTTATAGAACTTTAGTATAGGATTATCCGTTTGTATGTATTGTAGAGTAAAAACAATTATCATTTCCTTCCATTTTTATTATTAGTTAATACGTCTTAAATGCCAGGCATAAAAAGAATAGTACATAAACATCCGTTGGCTATAAGATGGTTTCACTGGATTAATTTTCCAGTGTTGGCCTGTATGATTTGGAGTGGTATGCTTATTTACTGGGCCAA
>JANPGE010000233.1:0-15736 GCA_031423805.1 Segetibacter sp.
GTATGTCACAGCTTTTGGATGAAGATGACAAACGGACTTTCCCGGGAGGATTTTTCAGGTATGGGGGCTTTGTGCTTTGTGCAATTGCACTGGTTGGATGGTTATATATTTTGCAGCGCAGTAGTAATACGCCAAGGGGAAAATTTAGTTCAAAGGCCGGACCTACAGAGGTTGTAAATCAAAACAAAATAATTCAGGCAAGCAATGAGGATTTAGATCAAAAAAAATCTATCATAAAAGCTGCAAATCCCTCAATGAATCCAGAAAATTCGTTGACAAATAAAACCAAAGTAGTAACCGCAACACCTGAAAATAAACCAACTTTAAAAACAACAGCACCAACATTTTCAAATACTAATAATAATAAATTAAACACAAAAATCAAAAACTCCACTATCACCTTAGTTAGGAATTCAAAACGAGAAAAAACAATCCTTAATGGCGAAAATATATTTTCAGTAAATGAAATATCAAAATCCATTGTAGCCTTTAAAGAGGAAAATAAGAATACAACCCTACAACTTGTCAGAACTGATTTGAGTAAAAAGTCAGGAGACAATATTCCTGATGAAAACAAAATTATTAATATCACTAACACTAAAAAATCAATAGCAAAAAAGATTTTACAAAAAGAAAAAGAAGATAAAAATCCAGAACTAACAAGCAATTCATCAGAACCTATTAGTAGCATTCAAAAACATGCAGAGGATTCGTTGCTGAAAGAAAAAAATATTCCAATAACATCCTCAAAAGACTCAACTGTAAGTAAAGGGAATAGTACTACTAAAGCAACAAAAATGGCGCAGCCTAAAAAGTCAAACAAAGGATTGCTATGGAGCGCTGGTATGAGTGTACAACAACAAATACCTGTTGGTGGAAAGTCGGTAGTTGGATATAACGCCAATGGTAAACAAAGTTTTTTTGCAGATTATTTACCCGGGGTATATGTAAGAGTCGAGAACCGAAACAAATGGTATGTTCAGGGTGAATTTAATTACAGTTCGCCCCAACCTATAAATGAGTTTGCATATACCCGCAAGACAATTTTAGACAGTGGTTTTGCAAACTTTATTACCAAATCACAACGACTCAAAAAAGCATACTATCACCAATTACCACTTAGCTTCAATTATTATGTGATGCCACATTGGTCAGTGGGTGTCGGGGGCATTTATAGTATTCTCCACCGTGGTGTTACAGAACAACAACTTACAACAAAAAACATAAGTACCCAACAGGAAATTGTATCAACATCAATTGTTCCAATATCGGGATACACAGATTCCTTTCTTTATAAATCGCAACTACAGTGGATGTTGCAAACTGAATATCAATGGAAAAGATTTTCATTTGGGGTAAGATACATACGGGATGCAGAACCCTACATTAAATTTACTCACCCCACCGGAGAGTTAGAAGAAAAGAAAAACTGGTCTCTTCAATTTATTCTTCGCTTTCGATTATGGCAATCGGGTAAATAATAATTGTTTAAACCTAAATAGAAAACGCCTCCAAAATGGAAGCGTTTTCATTATAGAGATTTTCGTCTTTAACTATTCTGCTTCTGCAACTACTTCTTTCACTTCGGGAATCATCCTCTTCATCATACCTTCTATACCGGCCTTGAGCGTAATCATACTACTTGGGCAACCGCTGCAGCTACCTTGTAACATCAGATTTACTACACCATCTTCGTAGCTTTTAAATTGTATTGCACCACCGTCCATTTCCACTGCAGGCTTTACATAATTTTCCAATAATTCTTTGATGCGCTTTACCACGTCATCATCATCTGCATGTATGCTGTTACCACCGTCTGCCTTGGTAATTACTATTTCATCTTCATTAATTACAGGTCCGCCATTTTCAAGATAATCTTTCAAAAATTGCTTGATAGTAGGTATTACATCCTGCCAATCTTCTGTATCAGCAGTTTTGGTAAGCGTAACAAAATTGCTGGCTATGAATACACTTTTTATAAAAGGAAAACTGAAAATTTCTTTTGCAAGCGGTGAAGGTGCAGCCGTACTTTCATCAGGAAAATCAATGCTTTTTCCCGGATATAAAAGTTTGTTTGCTACAAATTTCATCGTCTCCGGATTTGGAGTCATTTCTGTATATATACTGATGATCGGATTGCCTGTTTTAATCATAATCGAATAATTTTCTGGAACAAAGGTACAAAAGCAATCCAATTGACAGCTATACTTTGACATAGGTGTGACTGAATGGTTAATTAGATTATTGGTTAATTAGTTTATTGGTTTATTAGTTTATTGAATAATTCGGCAACTGGTTAATTGGCTAATGTGTCTAAATACTAAGTATTGAATACTTAATACTAAAAAACTACACAATACTAAATACTTAATACTTTGCAGCCCGAAATGGCAAAACGTAGGTCTAAAAAGAAACAATCAACTTTTAAATATAAATGGTACATATTATCAGCCATTGGTATTCTGGCAATAATAATTACCTCGTGGCTTTTGTATAAAAAATATACGTTGGATAAGGCTAAATGGGTCAAATACCCTGCCTTCGGCATAGAAATACCCGACAGCTATGAGATACATGGTATAGATGTTAGCTGGTATCAAAATTTTATTGATTGGCCATCAGTAAAAGGAATGGAGGTTAAAAACATTAAAATTGGTTTCACTTTCATAAAAGCTACCGAAGGATTAACAAACGTGGACAAACAATTTCGTCGCAACTGGAAAAAGGCTAAAGAAGCTCGACTACCACGTGGTGCGTATCATTTTTTTCTTGCCAATAAAAGCGGCAAAATTCAGGCACAAAATTTCATCACAAGTGTAAAACTGGAACCGGGCGACCTGCCACCGGTATTAGATATTGAGCAGTTGTATGGCACCAACCCTGCTAAAATGCGTAAAGAAATAAAAGACTGGCTAACCGCCGTGGAAGATTATTATAAGGTAAAACCGATCATTTACACATCTGTTAGTTTTTATGCCGATTATTTAGATGGAGAATTCGATCAATATCCATTATGGGCTGCACATTATCTGGAGAAAAACAAACCCCGCATTAACCGTCCATGGCTGTTTTGGCAACACAATGAACGTGGCAGGGTCAATGGTATTTTAACCCGGGTAGATTTTAATGTTTTTAACGGTGATAGTACCGATTTTGAAAATTTACTATTACGGTAAATGTTTGAAATAAAAAAGGGCTGCCCAAACGGACAGCCCTTTTACTATAAAAGAATGCTTTAATAACCAGGGTTTTGCTGACTTGCAATGTTCACATTGGCTTGAATTTCAGCTTGTGGAATTGGTCCTACACGCCTGTTATCTGGATAAGGTATAGTAAGGTTTACATTACCGGCGCCTGCAGTAATAGCACCACCATTTTGCACACGTGTAATGGTTTGTTTCAATCTGTTCATATCATAAAAACGATCACCTTCAAAGGCAAGTTCCTTTCTTCTTTCCTGTACAATGTCTGCAAGCAATGCAGCACCTGTAGATGCATAACCTATGAAAGCCGGGTCACGTTGAGCCATTAACATATTCAGGTACATTAAAGCATCAGCTTCGTTTGCAGGCAATGATGCTTCTGCTGCAATAAGATACACTTCTGACAATCTCATCACTTTAGGGTTATCTCTGTCAGCATTTTGTGCGTTAGAATACTTATTAACCTTCATTGCAGGTGCACCACTCTTAGTATTACCCGCAACAAACAAGTTTAGCCTCACATCAGTTGTACTATACAAACTTGTTAGTTGAGAAGATGCATAAATATCCTGGTAGCCATTTATATAAATACCACCCAGATCATCAAAACCATTGTTGTTAACAACATCAGCATCTACTTCAAACAAGGTTTCACCTTTAGATGCTTCACCCATAGGATCTGCCCAATAGCTAATGAAATTGCCTGCAGAAAGTAGTGTAAAACCTCCATTATCAATTACATCTTTAGCTGCGGCTTTTGCTTTTGGGTTATCACCCATGTACAGATAAACTTTTGAGAGCAAACCTTCTATTGCATATTTACTCAAATAAACAGATCCTCTGTAATCAGGAGCTGCAGCAAATGCTGCCTGTAAATCATTAACAATTTGACCATATACTTCAGCTACCGTATTTCTGGTAGGTAATTTGTAAGGATCATAAGTTAAAATTATTGGAACACCCAATGCAGAAGGATCTTCGGTGTAAGGCTTTGCATAAATATTAACCAACTTAAAATAAAGCAATGCCCTAACAGCAAGTGCCTGTGCTTTTATCTTAGCAACATTAGCACCTGTTGTTGTAGCATTTATTATTTGGTTTGCTCTCATGATACCTCTGTAGGCATTGCTCCACATGCCACTGAACACACCATCACTTGCTATAAAAGTGTAATTATACTGAGTAATATATCTCCCGGAATTTTTAGTTTCAACAAACGAATTATCTGCCATCAGGTCTCCCGTAACCGGAAAATTTCTTCCGTATAAATTAGCTGTTCGCAGGCTTGCATATGTTCCGCTTAAAGCATTATCCAACCCTGCTTCAGTACTTAATGCAGCATCTATTGTTATAGCATCGTTAGGAACTTTTTCTGTAAATTCTTTTGAACATCCTGTCATTGCTACTACACCTGCAATAGCTACTATTGAAAATTTATTTATTATCGATCTCATGATTTTATATTTTTTGGGTGAAATATTTTTTTAATTAAATCCAATTTTAACACCTGCAGTAAGTGTTTTAGGAATAAATACTTCAAAATTACCTGTACTTACACTTCCTGTTTCAGGATCTACGGGCAGTCTTTTATCGGTACCAAAGGTTATCATATTTGTACCTCTAAGGTAAATGCTTGCAGATAACAGATGCAATTTTTTAAGTGCCCCTGCAGGTAAGGCATAAGAAATCTGAAGGTTACGCAAACGCATATAATCACCTTTATACAAATATCTTGTAGATGTAGTATTGGAATTTTTGTTTCCACCGAATACCAATTTTGGGGTAGGTGTTACATCGCCTGGTTTTTTCCAGCTCTCAAGTTGTTCTGTTAATTGGCCATAGGCACTATAGAAAGCGCCATCGCTGTTGATAAATCTTGAGAAACCTTGAAATACATAATTGCCAAAATTGTAATACACCTGGGCTTCAACACTGAACCCTTTATAAGTAAAGGTATTCATGACCGAACCGAAATATTTTGGCAAAGCACTTAGACCGGACAATGCTAACTTTGCCTGGCCTACTACGCTTGTAGTAGCACTTTTTGTGTCATCTGTATACCAAAGAGGATTACCGTTTTCCGGATCAACTCCAGCCCATTGTCTTGTATAGAATTCATAAATATCATGACCTACAGTATAGTTAAACAAGTTGCCATTAGGATCAGGAACCGGGTTACCTAAGTAAAGTTCTGTAACCTTGTTTTCATTGTGCGATAGGTTGAAATTTATATCCCAACTGAAATCCCTGGTTTTTAATGGCCTGCCACCAACAGTTATTTCATACCCTTTATTGGTCATGGCACCAACGTTTCTGTTTTGCCCGGTAACACCCGATGTAGGCGATAATGGAACATTCAATAAAAGATCTGTAGTTTTTCTGTTGTACATCTCTACGGTTATGTTCAACCTGTTTTTTAACATTGATAAATCTAATCCCAAATTAAAAATTGCATTCTTCTCCCAGGTTAAGTCAGTGTTACCTACATTGTTAAGTGCACTACCGGGTAGTCCATTATAATTTTGTCCGTACGCAAATGTGGCTAACGAAGTATATCTACCAAAACCACTTTGATTACCGTTGATACCGTAAGAACTTCTGACTTTTAAAATATTAATCAGGCTTATCTTTTTCATAAATGCCTCTTCATTCACATTCCATGTAGCCCCTACAGAGTAAAAATTACCACTTCTGTTATTTTTACCAAAAACAGAAGATGCATCTCTTCTAAAGCTGCCACTAATAACATATCTGTCTTTATAATTTATATCACCATTTGAAAAAACAGATTTGGTTGCACTTTCAGTGGGCAATGTATATGACGTAGTTGGTGTAGCAGCAGATGCCAGATATTGCAAGTCTAATGTTCTTGGAAATGTTTGTCCACCAGCCTGCAGGAGATAGTCTTTATAGGCCTGTGCTTCATATCCTAATTTAAAATCGAAATAAATGTCCCCTTCTTTATTAATATTTTTTTTCAGATCAAAATAGTTGCTCCATGTCCAGTTGTAATATTTTCTATAAGATGTAAATCCATCTCCGTCCTGCGCCTGTCCATCACCATAAAATGGATTTCTGTATTGATCTTCAAACAGGTTGAAATATTCTGAACTGTATCTGCTGGTAAATTTAAGATCTTTATAGATTTTATATTCACCTGTCACATAACCCCTTAAAGAAGTTTGCTGAGCAGCGTTCTTATTATATTCAGCAATAACCAATGGATTATAAATACCTCCACCAACGGGGAATTGCCCCTGTGCATCATCATATTTTAAAGATCCGTCAGCATTGCGTGGTGAGGTGAAAGGGAGTAGAAAAAAAGATGAAAGCGCAGGATTTGCAAATGCTCCTCCATTTGAAGGAGTTCGCTGATCACTATTGCTTCCGTTTAAGCCCGTCAAAAATGTAAATTTATCATTCAGCTTATGGGTAATAGAGATGCTACCATTGTAGCGTTTAAAGGTAGTAGCTAAAGTTATACCGTCTTGCTTAAAATAACCCGCGGCCGCATAGAACTGTGTCTTTTCATCGCCTCCTGTCATGCTAAGGTTATATTGTTGTTGCTTACCCTTTCTCGAAACTTCATCAATCCAATTTGTATTGGTTTTGGTATATTCAGGTTCTAATCCAAGACCATTTACAGGATCAACAATAAATGCATCAGCTGTGGCATTATCTGTTGCATATCCTGCATTAATAACAGATTCCCGTAACAGTGTCTGGTATTCGGAAGTTGTAACCGCTCTGTTTTTAGGTTTAAAAGCAAAATCACTTTGACCTATTTCTGTTGAAAAATTAAGCTTGGTTTTACCTGCTCTTCCTTTTTTGGTTGTAACTAAAATAACACCGTTAGCTGCCCTTGATCCATATACGGATTGCGAAGCTGCATCTTTTAGTACAGAAATGCTTTCAATATCATCGGGGTTCATTGTACTTAAAGGATTGGTTGTTGTTGTGTTAGCAGCCAGATCTTCTGTGTTAGCAATAATTCCATCTATAACCCATAAAGGACTTTGGCTTGCTCTTATAGACCCAATGCCCCTGATACGAATATCAGTTGCAGCACCGGGAGCACCCGAACCTGAAGAAGATTGCAAACCTGTTACATAACCTTGAAGTGATTTATCTACCGACGTAAAAGGCTTGTTTTCAAGATCCGAGGCTTTTACTGTAGCAATAGATCCTGTTATGTTTGGTCTTTTTTGGGTACCATAAGCTACTACCACCACTTCATTTAAGGAATATGCGGAGGAGCGTAAAGTAATTACCGGGTTTGAATTTGAGGACACATTTACCTCCATAGTTTCATAATTTACAGATGAAATTTGGAGGACATTGCTTCCATTAGGAACCTGCAAAGAAAACCTGCCATCTTCACCGGTAGTAGTTGCATTTTTTTTGCCTTTTACACTTACTGTAGCATTGCCGATAGGATTGCTTTTTTCATCAATTACTTTGCCCGTTATCGTTTTAGATTGTGCAAAGCTGACATGCCAGCAAAAAAGTGTTAAGAGACAAACTGTAAAAAATTTTCTCATTGTAGAACGTTTAAGGTTAAAAAATAAGTCAGTTAATAATTAGACAACAATACATGCATGTAGCTGCATGCCTCATTTCTGTTTGCAGAAATGAAACTATGGATTTAATTTATAAAAACAAAAATGATAAGAAAGAATTCAGGTAAGAAAGTAATTGTAACTTTCATGGCTTTTCTTTGTTATAAGGTAAAATGAAATAAAAAATGGATCCCGAATCAGCAGCATTTTTAAGACGAATACTCAAAACCCTCACAATTGGTTTTATATGGCTTGCACTTACCTGCACATTTGCCATTAAAGGTGACAATGCTTTTATAACAGGCACTTTGCGTTTGGGCAATGTCTTATTTTATCTATGGTTTATTGCAAGTGTTGTAGCATTGGTATTTATTTATAAAAAATTGTGGGGTAGTGATTTGAAATTTGATGAGGAAAAAAATGAGATTGAATATTAAATGAACCTCAAAATAAAGAGCAGACACATTTATGCCTGCTCTTTTAGATTTTCGATTTTCAGCTCTTACTGAATATTAATAAGTCTTGCCTGTTTCTGTTTTACTTCTTCCTTTTTTGGAATTGTAAGATGAAGCACCCCATTATCATATTTTGCCTGAATGTTGTCTGCATCTATCGTTTCTTTCGCAAGTTCAAAACTTCGTTGAAAGCTTTGATAACTAAATTCTTTACGGGTATAATGTTCACCATCTTTTGTTTCATTTTCTTCTTTTTTCTCTGTGCTGATGGCAAGTACATTGTTGTTTAGCTCTATTTTAAAATCTTCTTTTTTCATGCCGGGAGCGGCCATTTCTACAATAAAATTTTCGGCAGTTTCTTTTACATTAACAGCCGGTAGCGATGTTCCTGTAGTAGCAAAATTTGAATTTCGCCAGTCATTTAAATCACGGGTGAAGAAGTCATCAAAAAAACCCGGAAGTGTGTTAAACACATTACTGTTTCTTTTTACGATTGACATAGTTTTCTAGTTTTTTGTTGATGAATAAATTGGTTGACTAAAAGAATAAATCAATCAAACTGCCATAGCCAAAAAAAATGAAATTCTTTCAGAAAAAAGTAAAAAGTGACAGAATTATTAGCTTAAAAAATGAAAATTTGTCAATATAATATTGATAAGCAAAATAAATTCTAAACACCAACTAATAATAATTACCTAAGGAGGCGATTAACCTTGACCAAAACTATTCAACTTGCTCCTTTTGGCAAAACGTCTATTCAGTAATACAGACGAAGTAGTAAGTCCACAAACAAAACCAATCCATATACCTGATGCTCCCATTTTAAGGGGAAAAGAAAGTATATAACCAACAGGAATACCAATAGCCCAATATGCTATGGCAACAAATATTGTGGGTGCTTTTACATCTTTAATGCCCCTCAGCATACCTACACAAATGGCCTGTGTGGCGTCAGAGATTTGAAATACTGCGGCTATAATTAACAATGATGAGGTCAGAGCAATCACTTCTCCATTTTCTGTAAATAATAACGGTAGTTGATTTCTGAAAATTATAAAAAAAATGCCGCAGACTACACCATATACCAATCCGCCTCTAAATGTACTTTTACCAATACCCTGTACCAATTGGTGATTCCCCTGACCATAAGCATTTGCTATTCTTATAGACCCACCCATACTAAGACCCAGTGCGGCCATAAATGTAAAAGTTGCCAGACTAATAGCTATTTGATGTGCAGCCTGCGATGTAGCACCCATCCACCCTATCATAATAGCAGACACAGCAAAAGCCGAAACCTCCATACCATATTGCAAACTTGTCGGAATGCCGACCTGAAGCAATTCTCTCCATATTGATGCGTTAAGTTTCCATGTAGTTTTTCTGATCACAATGTACTCTTTGAATATCTTGTGTCTGAATACTACAATCATTAAGACTACAGCTATTATAATTCGGGTAGTTAATGTACCCCAGCCTGCGCCTGTAAGTTCCATGCGGGGTACGCCAAACTTTCCATAAATAAAAATCCAATTGAGGAAAGCATTTAGTGGAAGTGACCCCAATGAAAGTATCATAGCCGTTTTTGTAAACTCAAGTCCATCACAAAACTGCTTAACAGCCGAAAACATAAGCATTGGAATCATTGACAATGCCATCAATTTATAAAATGGAGCCGCATATGTAGCCACCTCCTCATCCTGCCCCAAATGGAACAATATGTTCTGCGATAGCATTAGTGTAAGTGAAATAAAAAAAGCAACTAAAAGAGTAAGTAAGAACCCATTATACAAAATGGACGAAGCTTTTGCAGTATTGTTTTGACCATTGGCCATAGCGGTGATAGGAGAAATAGCTATAGCTACGCCATTTGCAGCTACTTGCGGTATTACAATAATATTGAGGGCAAGCGAAGCCGCTGCCAGTTGTTTATAATCCACTGCACCTATCATTGCACTATCAATAAGTCCCAGTGCTATCTGTGCCAGATTGCTGATAATAATGGGTAATGATATTTTAAATGTGTGCTTAAATTCTTTGAGCATGAGACGACAAAAGTAATGTTTTGGAAGTTGGCTAATTATTAGCTTGAATACATTACCGGGGCAAGCTGTTTACAAGGCAAGGGTAAGCTGTTTTGGAAGAATATTAAAGCTCATTCTGTGATGCCGGCACAAACCATATTCTTCTATGGCTTTACGATGTTCTAAAGTACCATAGCCCTTGTTCCGTTGCCAATTGTACTGTGGAAATTCGAGATGAAGTTTTTTCATGTAATCATCCCTATAAGTTTTAGCTAAGATACTTGCTGCTGCGATTGAGGCATATAAGCCATCTCCTTTTACTATACAGGTATGTTTTATATCATTGTAAGGGATAAAATAATTCCCATCTACAATCAGGAATTTTGGTTTTTTTATTAAATCATCTATAGCATTATGCATTGCTTTTATTGAAGCCTTTAAAATATTTATTTCATCTATCTCCCGATTACAAATTTGGGCAACACTATATGATATCGCCTTTTTTTCAATAACTATTCTTAGTTCATCTCTTTCTGCTTCACATAATTGCTTGCTGTCGTTAAGAAGGGGATGATGAAATTTTTTTGGGAAAATAACTGCGGCAGCAAAAACAGGTCCTGCATAGCAACCTCTTCCGGCCTCATCGCATCCGGCTTCTACTAATTTATTTTGAAAGAAGGGCAATAGCATATAAAATGTAAAATTGCTGATAAGTAATTACAATTGAAAAAAGAATATTCTACACATAAAAATACCACGTAGCTAATCATTTGCATTAAAGTTCTTGAACCATTTTCCTAACCCTGTTTTCAGCTTCAATTCAAATTAAAAATAAATTTCTTTGAAAAAAAATTCAGTACCACACAATTTTATGAATAATGCTGCGTTATAATAATAGTTCAGACCATTGTAGTTTTAGTTTTAGGTAATAATTTAAATTTCGCGAAAGAGCCCCGGTGTAATGCCAGGGCTTTTTTGCTTGTGTCAGGTCACATCGGGCAATTTCCCCATCATTCAACAAAAATTCACTCTTAGAGAGGGTTAAATTTTTAGGCTTTGTATTTAATCCATTAAGAAAGAACAAAGTGCCTGCCCTTTGTCTGCACCGTGAGTAACAGCAACAGAAAAAATATACACCCCAGATTTCCAGGTTTGACCAGCCAACGGAATTACGCTTAAAAGGTAAATTCCGGGCAATTTCCCATTGCTTACTGACTGTATGCTACTAGTACTGCCACCCGGCCCTACTATTTCAGTGCCTAATTGAAAATTGGCTGCAGCCATGCCTGTTACAGGGTTTCCCGCTGCATCTTCTACGCTTACGATTACATAAGTCCCCTGTGCATTGCCCGGTGCGGCAATGGTATCTTCACCCACAGCAGTTATAAATAATTTTGCCATAAAACAAAGCTTTAGTTTGGTTATACACTTCATTATTGAAGCCTGTATAAAGGTATGAAAAGGAACGGCTGTTCATTCTTTAAAGTATAGGACCATTCAACATACAATCCCAAACAATTATATTTGTTGCAACTATTTTAAATTTTAACCAGTTAGGATGCTGATAAAAACTTTTGGCAGTGCAGTTTATGGGGTTGAGGCAATCAACATTACCATAGAGGTAAATGTAGCTGAGGGGCAAGGGTATTTCCTGGTTGGCCTTGCAGATGGCGCAATTAAAGAAAGCCAGCAACGCATAGACAGCGCCATAAAAGCAAATGGTTATCGAATGCCCCGCATCAAAATTGTGGTGAATATGGCCCCGGCCGACATTAAAAAAAGCGGCTCGGCATTCGACCTTCCAATTGCAATCGGCATCCTCGGTGCCAGTGAACAAATAGAAAATGTAGATGCCCTAAAGGATTATGTAATAATGGGTGAGTTAAGCCTGGACGGTTCTATTCAACCAATAAAGGGTTCCTTGCCTATTGCTATTCAGGCAAGAAAGGAAGGCTTTAAAGGATTAATAGTTCCTAAGGCAAATGAAAGAGAAGCCGGCATGGTCAACAACCTAAATGTGTACGGCGTAACACACTTGAAAGAAGTGATTGATTTCTTTGCTGATGAAACCACATTGAAACCCGTAGAGGTGAATACCCGTGAGGAGTTCTTCAATTCTCAATATGAATTTGAACTTGATTTTACAGATGTAAAAGGCCAGGAAAATATAAAAAGGGCTATGGAAATAGCTGCAGCCGGAGGTCACAATGCTATACTTATTGGACCTCCCGGTGCTGGTAAAACTATGTTGGCAAAAAGATTGCCCACCGTATTGCCACCTCTTTCTTTGCAAGAAGCATTAGAAACCACAAAGATTCATAGTGTTGCAGGCAAAATGCCAGAGAACTCATCCCTAATAAATAAACGGCCTTTCAGAAGCCCACACCATACTATTAGTGATGTTGCATTGGTGGGTGGTGGTGGCATTCCCCAGCCGGGTGAAATATCATTAGCACACAATGGCGTATTATTTTTGGATGAATTGCCCGAGTTTAAAAGACAGGTGCTTGAGGTAATGCGTCAACCTATGGAGGAAAGACGGGTAACTATTTCCCGGGCAAAAGTATCGCTTGATTTCCCGGCAAATTTTATGCTTATTGCAAGTATGAACCCCTGCCCATGCGGATATTACAACCATCCTGATAAAGAATGTACCTGCCCACCGGGAGGCGTGCAGAAATACCTCAATAAAATATCCGGCCCATTGCTTGACCGTATAGACCTTCATGTAGAAGTGACCCCGGTTTCATTTTCAGAATTAAGCAATGTAGCCAAAGGCGAATCTTCGGCAAACATTAGGGAACGGGTAATAAAGGCCCGTGAAATACAAACAAAACGCTACGAAAGCACACCCGGCACCCATGCCAATGCACAAATGAGCAGCAAGCAACTTAGGGAAATATGTATCATAAATCAGGCAGGCGAAGCACTGTTGAAAAAAGCAATGGAACGCCTCAACCTCTCTGCCCGTGCCTACGACAGAATACTAAAAGTGGCAAGAACTATTGCCGACCTTGCAGCAAGCGAAGACATTAAAGTAGAGCATTTGGCTGAAGCTATTCAATATAGAAGCTTAGATAGAGAGGGGTGGGCGGGGTAGAGTGAAGGGGCTACCAGCATTTGTTCATTGTGCAACTGCATTGGCGTCGCATTACGTTCAAGAGTAATTCTTTGTTTATCTTTTTCCTTAGCGGGTTTTTACCTATTGAGCAGGGCTCGCTACCAAGCTGGAATTAATTGCCTGTCAACTCCCAAAACCGCTTGTACCAATGTTATGCGCTCACCCTATTTGTCAATAATGTAGGCTTTATTTTTTTGCAATGCATCCACTTGCAATTTGAAGGATGGGAGAAAAGTTATTAATTCTTCGATTTTGCTTGTGAAGCAATTAAGAACAACAATCGTTACGGGGTATTTGTCAAGATTCTGTTGGTGCATTAAGTTTTTATCTATAGTCAGTAAAATGTCAAAATTATTTTCAACGCAGTAGGTCATCAACATGCCATTTTTAATTCCACTCAACTCTAATTCACTTACGGTATAAACCTCAAATTCTTCTAGAAAAATTTTAAGGCGTTTGGTAACGCATTCGTCAAGCAATATTTTCATTGAGAATATTTGATGATGTCTCAATTAGCTTCTGTGACATTTCAAGAATTTTTACAACTTGATTCCTGCTTACACCTTCAAAATCTTCAAGAAAAATCTCGATTGTCTCACCCGTTTCTAAATAGTCGAAAAGATTCTTTATTGGCACTCTCGTTCCAAAAAAGACGGGAGTTCCACCTAAAATTTCCGGGTCTATATTAATTACACGGGTGTCCATAACTTAAAATTTAGATTCTCAAATCTACATTATTTTATTGGGACTATTACGCTGGAAAAGAGTGATGCACAATTTATAAATTGACGCTAACATGATACTGCATCAAAATTGGTTCTATTAGCAGATTTCATTAAATGTTATCTTTGCCGCTCTTTATTAATTTCTACAATTCTTTATGAAACTTCTTTTACAATATCTTAAGCCCTATAAGTGGATGATTGCATTGGCTTTGTTGTTGGCTGCAATTAATCAGGTTTTTTCTTTGTTTAGTCCAATGATTATTGGAAAAATTATGGACAATCTTGCCACACATCCTCACTTGGATGCATTAGGCAAAACCCGTCAACAACCCGAATATATTTCAGGTGTACTTTATTTTTTGGGCTTGCTTATAGGTACGGCTATGGTTAGCCGTATTGCAAAGGCTTTTCAGGATTATATGGTAAACGTGATTGTACAAAAATTTGGCGCAAAAATTTTTACAGATGGTTTGCGGCACAGTATGCGGCTGCCTTATCAGGAGTTCGAAGATCAACGCAGTGGCGAAACCCTTTCAATTCTTACAAAAGTAAGAGCAGATACTGAAAGATTTATTGGGTTTTTTATCAATGTATTTTTTGGCATTTTAGTAAGTATTGTTTTTGTGTCTATTTATGCATCCACCAAGCATTGGAGCATTGTACCTACCTATGTTGGAGGCATTATTGTGCTGGCTATTGTAACCAATATTTTGAGTAAAAAAATTAAGCACATTCAAAAAAATATTGTTAAAGAAACAACCATGTTGGCCGGTACTACAACCGAAAGTTTACGCAATATAGAACTGGTAAAAAGCCTTGGCCTAACCGAACAGGAAGTAAAACGATTGAACAATAATACTTACAAGATATTGGGTCTTGAATTACGTAAAGTAAAAAGTATTAGAACATTAAGTTTCATTCAGGGAACTCTTGTAAATTTTCTGCAACAAGTCATAAGTTTTGTATTGCTTTATCTCATATTTAAAGACATACTTACTCCCGGTCAGTTTCTTGCCCTTCAGTTTTATGGCTTCTTCATTTTTGGCCCCATGCAAGAAATCGGCAATATCATTATTAGCTATAGGGAGGCTGAAGCAAGTTTGCAAAACTTTCATAACCTGTTGAATAAACCGGTAGATGTCACGCCTGCAAATCCACAAAAAGTTGGAGGCATAGACGAACTTGAGTTTAAAAACATCAGTTTTCGTCATCAGACAGCAAACTTCAAAGCTTTGGATGATATTAGCTTTGATGTAAAAAAAGGAGAAACCATTGCATTTGTTGGTCCATCAGGGGCAGGCAAGAGTACTTTGGTAAAACTATTGGTTGGTCTATACCGTGCACAGGAGGGGGGCATTTACTACAATGGTATCAGCAGCAATGATATTAACTTTGATGAATTGCGTGGTCAGATTGGTTTTGTAACACAAGACACCCAACTATTTGCCGGAACCATTCGTGAAAATTTATTGTTTGTAAATCCATCAGCAACAGATGATGAGCTATATGACGTATTGGAAAAAGCAAGTTGCACCTATATACTTAGTAAGGCGGAAAATGGTCTTGATTCATTAATAGGTGAAGGTGGTTTAAAATTAAGCGGTGGAGAAAAACAAAGACTTTCCATTGCCCGTTCATTACTTAGACAT
>JANPGE010000234.1:0-19412 GCA_031423805.1 Segetibacter sp.
AATGTTGGTAGTTGTAATTCAATTTATAATGCAGTTTTTTGGTAAAACGAAATTGTAAACGTTTATTGGCGACCTTCTTACTTGGCCAAAGCTTTTAGTGACCTTTTTGACGATTTTAGCGATCTTTTCGGCGTTAACATGGCCGGGCTTAGAGTTAATAGTGGAGTTGGGGGTCGGATGTTTATGCTGTTGGTAGGAGATTCGGGGTTGGGGCTTGGATAAAAATTAGGTTTGAGGTCTGAAACCCCGCTTGTTTCAGTGTTCCGAAGGATACTGAAATACTAAATGGGTTGTAGGTCTGTGACCGGCAAATTTTTAGCCCGTTCAAAGATATTAAATGACCTCCCTTTCTACCGGTCGAAGACCTGGGTTTCATTTTAAATTGAAGTTAGCTTCGCAAAACTTCAACTATACCGTACTTTTCCAAATGTTTTTTTAAGAAGATAAACAGTTTATCTGTTTATCTTCGCTTAGAGCTTCTAGACCCCGTATAGTTTGATTTTTATCAATTGGGGCATGAAGCTCTTTTTTTATGGTTTTTGATTGTTTTCTTGATATGGGTGCATCCAGTTGATTGCTTCCAAGATATCTCTCTCTTTTGCTTTTTCTCTCCTGATTATTTTCCTTTTGTTTGCTGACTGCTTCTTTTTGTTTTTCTGCTCCTTTCTGCTGGTTGGTGGTGTGTGTTTCTATGCTAAATGGATTTTTATTTTTTAAAATCCCAAATACTATCGTTAGCATTTTGTGCATGACTACACAGATGGCCTGGCGGTGCTTTTTGCCTTTGGCTCTTTGGGTAGCATAAAGGGTTTTAAAATACTCATTGCACCGGATAGCGGCCATGGCTGGCATGTACAGCGTTCCTCTTACGCTGCTGCGACCCATTTTGCTTAGCCTGGATGCCCAGGTACCATCGCCACTTTGCTTAAAAGTTGGGTGCATACCAAATTGTGCACACAACTGTTTTGCTGACTGGTAGCTATCAATACTTTCAATATCCATCATTAGCAAAATGGCTGATTCTACTCCGATGCCGGGTATACTGTCAAGTAGCTGTACTTCCTGCGACTCTTTAAACTGTTTGATAAGTGCTTTCTTTTGCAGGTCTATCTGCTGGCGGTTGCATTGAAGCAGTGTTACCATACCTTGAATAGTGGCTCCCAAAAACTTATCTGCAACCTGTCCCGATACTGAATTTTTTGCTTTGTGGATTAAGGCAATAGCTTTTTCTTCGGTGATGTTATCCAGTTTTACCAGTCTGCTTTTGCCTGCTTTGATAACGTCTGCAGGTAGTGGATATTTAGCTAGCAAATTGAGTAGCCATAAGGGAAAGCCATGTCTGCAATAAACCAGCAGTTCGGGAAAAGTCTGGTACACCAGCTTTTCAAGGTGATTACTTGTCTGGGTAATTTGCTTGTTAATGTTTCTGATCCAGGCACCAACATGTCTTACGCTTTTGAAACTATTGTCCGTGCTAATTACTACCGGACTTTTGTTTGTAAAACTAATCATGTACTGTGCAATGTTGTCGGCACTCACAGCGTCGGTAATGGTTCGTACCATCCGGGCCGTACCCATTGCCTTTACTGCTTTAGGGTTAATGCGCATCACCTGCCCAATGCCTTGTGCCTGCATTGATTTAAAGAGCAAAAACCAATTGTTTTCATAGCCACCGGTACTCTCCATACCCACGTTCATGGATGACAACGAATAACGTCCCATAAAGTCTTTGCACAGTTGCCTGGCCTGCAAATGACCTTCTTTGTTATCCATCAGTTTAAAACCGAGCTCAAGACACTTGCCGTCCTGATCCCACAAGGTAAAATCAGCATAGCCTTTACTGACATCTGCTGCTAAAAATCCAAGCTTTTCCATCGCATTTTAATTTTTGAATGAAAGAAATGCAAGCACCGCACATGTTTATCTTTGACAAGGTGTCCAGCACCAAACTATACCATGAGCTCTTCTTGCAGGAGAAGTTGTTGAAGTTCGGTGTCAAGCACCTACAAGCGCATCCTCCTTACCTGCAATTTAAGTGCTTGCAGTTCTAAAAACAAGTTGGATTTATCCTCAATCCTATTGTCTTAAATTAATCTCAAATCTTTAATTAAATTTGGAAAAGCAAACGTATAAACTAGCACAACGAACACTTACACTAGCAAGGGTCTTTTAGAACACTTAATCTAGCGGGGTTTTCTATAAAATAGGCAGGGCGAATATTAATTTAATGATTTTTTGCATCGTTTAATAGCTTCGTAAAGTAATAGAAAAAATTATTAATGGCTTTTATAACTCTAAGTTGAAAAGACTCTTGCGGCTCTTCAGTTTCTACATTCTTAGCGAACTCTGTGAAATCATAATCTTCGGAAATTCTCAATTCATAGTCATCCTTGCATTGCTTAAATACTTTACGCATATTTAGAACCTTTTCGATTGCAATTTCGAAACACTTAATGGCATTTGGCTTATCGTCATTTTTAAGATGGGCGATTCCTTTTGCTCCATATGCTGCCGGTTCTCTCGGATTTAATAAAATGGCTTTATCAGCAGAGTCTATTGCTAATTCAAAATTTTCTATCAAAATAGCAGAGTAAGCATTTGATATATAATCCGTATATCTAAGGGGCTCTTCAATATTGTATTCATTATAGGGGATGTTTTTTTTAGCAATGTTCAAATTGTCCATGATTTTTTTACTTTACGAGTTTTAGAACATAACGTTTAAAAATAAGAAAAGTATCTGCAAAACCCCTTTACAAAGCCACGCTTGATTTTAGGTTGCGGGGCTTTGTGGTATACTTTTAAGTTGACGGACCTCGCCGTATAACTGTTATAGGGAGGTAAGTACGCACATTACTCTTGGTATTGTCGAAGCGTCAATGCCCCGTTTCTTTTTTCGTTATACATTTCCACATCCAAATTATATAAAAATCCCCATCCTCTACTACGCCCTCACAATATATTTATTCCAGTACTTGTTTCAGTGTTCCGAAGGACACTGAAATACAAAATGGTTGTAGGTCTGCAGCCGGCAAATTTTTAGCCTGTTCAAAGATAGTAAATAATCTCCCTTTCTACCTGTTACAGAACTGAGTTTCATTTTAAATTAAAGTTCGTTTTGCAAAACTTAAACTAGCGCAACAAACACTTACACTAGCAGGGTCAAAAAACTTAATTAACTGAATACTGCAGGTTTATCAGGAGTCCATGGATGTGAAACTAATTTTTCAGATTCAGGCTTCCAAAGGTAGACACAGTGACAAAAAGAATGGTTTTTGCAATGCTCAAAAGGTAATACTTGAAGTTCTATAGCAACGTCAAAACTCATGTAATTACGGTGAATCAGGTAGCATTCCGTACAGCATGTGGCGAAATTTATTCTAATTAATCCCTCTCCATTTGTTGCATATTTCTTTAGTCGCAACCAACTGTCCCAGTATAATCTACTTGGCCCAATTGACCTTTCACGGAAAAACTTCTGTTCTATTTCTTGGATAATTCCGTAATGAGAAAGTTTCATTTTATACAATTCTATGTCGGAAGGAATTTTACCTTTTAGTCTTTCGATCGATTTGTAAATTTCATTTATTATAAAATTTAAAACGGTGTATTCATCTTTTCCATGCAGTCTTTCTTCATAAACGTTAAAAACCTCATTAGTTAAATTCCATCGATTAAAGAAACTTGAAAATAATTTGAGGTAATCCTCAAGACGGTTGTTCATGTTTAAGAGTTAAATAGTGTTATGCTCAATTTAATTATTGCCGCTAACAAAAAAGCATTGAAGCAGGTGAATTTATGAAATTCCGTCTGTTCTCGCCGTTGTTGACATTCTTCATCAACAGCTTTGTATGTTTTGTCTGTTGCAGGTGAAGAACACCGTGAAACAGTGCTGCTAATCGTGCTTCTTTTTGCTAACACCGGTAAGGGCAAAAGCCTTTTTAGGAAGTTCAAAGTTTTGAAAGCCATTCGTTATAAACAAGTTTAGTTCCTTTGTCAAGAAACCAAATTTCTTTAGGGCTGTACATTAAAATTAGTTCTTCACTTAAACCATGTCTTTGTACTATTGGATGGTCGTTAATGAAAAGAATATGACTAATGACAAAATGGTCAAGGTGTTTTTCAAGAGCTTTTTGAGAAGTGGTAGTTCCAATAACATGAACATTATCAATTTCGTCTCCATATTCAGAAGAAACTAACATAAATGTTGTAAACCTATCTTGAATAATAGTTTTATCAGCATTTAAAAGTTCCTCTTTTGAAATCATTACAAAAGGATATTCCGAACCAGAAAGTTTTCCTTGAATTGGTTTGTTTGTCATAATTATAAGTTTTTTTAATTATATATTATATGAAAGTTTAAGTTTCAGATGGTTTTTCATCATTATCTAAAGCTAAAGGTTTACTTCTTCCCGTTCCTAATGTCAGTTTAGCATACACTTCTGCATTTGCTTTTCGTTGTTCTTCTGATAATGGTTTTTGTTTTCCAAAATAATTTTCATACACTTGATCGCTTAAGCTATTTACCCAATGCTTTTTTTTGCCGCTAAAGGTTGGTGTTCTTCATCAACAGCATCGACCATATGCTGTGTTTGCAGGTAAAGAACACCTGCGAAAAGGCGAAAATTTTTTCTTAACTAAAAATTTTAGGCGATAACACACTGTGACGGCAAAAATCATAGCCTTTTATCTACGGATTTGTAATTTCTAAAAGTTCGTATGTTGTCTTTTGGTTTCCTGTTTTAAATGTTGTCTTATTTGTTTGTAAGTGTACTTTACAAGGCTTGTTAAGATACTTTTTATCGTACTCAATAATTTCTTCTTCGGATAGTTGCTCAGAAATTAAGCCTGATATACCCTCGCCTTTTTCATCAATAATCTCGAATCTACTAGAGTCTAATAAAAAACCACGCAAAGTTGCATTTACAAATATTTCGCCTTCATCATTTAGAGTAGAAGAAACTCTATCATACCCATCATGAACTTTTTGCTCCGAAATTTCTACAAATAAATCACCTGATTCAAGTTTTACAATTGAATTTTCGTCTGATGCTTCTTTGAAAAACTTACGCAAATTATTTAAACTTCTTTTTGGTGTGTTTTCAATTACCTTTTCAAATTCTTCGTCGCTTTTTGCAGTCGATTCAATTAATGAGATTACTTGTTTTATTGATGTTGCAATATCACTTTCGTCAAATAAATCTTTTGTGTCTAATTGGCTTAATTCAAATCCAAATGAGCCTATTGGTAGAGAAGTTAAATAGAGATCTGTTGAAACACTTTTCTTTGCTTGCCCACGTTTAGACACATTTCCAAATCTTACTATTGCAGCTTGTGTCTTGATAAGTTCTTGAATTGGTGCTATTGTCTTGCCGACAAATGAAGATTTTATGCCTAAAGAACCTTTTACTGCATTACCACTAAATAATAGCCTGATTTTAGATTCTAAAACATTAAGAGGTAATTCAGCAAGTTGCTGTTTTAAGTAATTAATTTTTTCCTTTAAAGAAAACGACATTATAGGATGATTTCCGACAAGAAAAAGCATTTTCTCAGTTTCGATTATCTGGGTCTTTAAGTTTTGTATTTTTCTGTATATGCTCATATTACTGTAGCATTTATAAATTGTAACGCTTGTTGGTCTTCATTTGGGGTATTAATTGGAACTCTTAATATTCCTTTCCAAATACCAATCCTGTTATGTGTAAAAAGTTGAATCCAATATCTAGTCAATTCAACAGTAGAATCAGGTGTATAAGCATAATCAACGGGATAATGGTCTAATTTGTATAAAGACTTTGATAAACTTGGATTACCAAATTCAGGGAAGCTTGCAAGTAATAAAGTTTGATTAGGAATTGAAATGCCTCCATAAAATGTCACAATATCAATGTCGCTTGGCGGTCTATTTTCAGAAGCTTCAATATTTTCAACAAAACTTCCATCTATCCATTGGAAGCCTTGTGTAATTCCATATTGGTTCATCTTCGTTCTGAAAGTGAGCAAACCTAATAATATATTTTTTCTGGCTGCACTTGTCGCAAAACGTTGGCACAAGTCAATTATAGAACAATCATATGGTGAAAGGTCGCTAGGTAAAGTAGGATTCCCCAGGTGTGGTGGCAAAACGTGATTATGGTCGAATGATGGAATTTGGGGCATATTAGTCAAGTATAAGCTTTTTAAATTAGTACGTAGTTTGCTTTAGGCTTTCAAGTTATACAACCATTAACAAAATTGCACAAATTCAAGACGCTCTAAATATTAAATGAAATCCAATATTGTAAGCTTTTAAAGTATTTTAATATAAATTTGTTCTGTCAAATTAAAGAAAAATTCTTTGATTAAATCTTTAGCCGCTTCTAAATAAGACTCATCTATAATCCTGTATTGTCCTTCAGAAAATAATTGAGTTGATACGTTATCTAAGTACTTTCTATTTACGATTCCGCTGTTATGAATATGTATATTCCTTGTTTCTCTAATTTCAATTAAAGTCTTAACTGCGCTTTTGCCGATTGAATTTTCAATGTCAATATTATAATTAACTTTTAACGACGTCATTTGTCGAGCAAATGATTTGTAAGCAAATTTCATCGTTTTATTTTCAACCGTAACTCCCGATGGAAATGTGTCAGATATACTTTTAAAGTAGGTTTTGATAACATCAATATATTTTGCGTCAAATGTTGTCATTAAATACGTAAACGACATAATTAATGATAGATCAACGTATGTTTTGAGTTGTTCAATTCTATTATCTAATGCAAATGATAAAGCCTCCCTTGCCCATGGATTATCAGCAATTCCCATTGTCCTAGAAGTTGTTCCATCTTCCTTGACAATAGTTTTTGATTTAACTTCAATCGAACCGCCGCCTTCAACATAATTTTTAAGTTCGCTACTTTCTTTTTTTAATTTTTCTATTGATTTTCTTATGTCAGCTAAATAAAATTCCAAAAGCCTCAGGTCAAGCCTAAAACTTTCTGATATTTTTTGAATTTGATAGTTCATTTTAATAAAGGTTAAAGATTCAAGTGTATGAATCAATTACAACCAACCCAAAAATACCCTCAACTTTCCCCCCTACCAAATTTATTTCCATATATCACCCCCCTAAAAAACTAACAACAATTACAATGCACAAGTCTAGAAAACTTGCACAATACATTTTTGCTAAACCATAAACATCTCAATTGTTTTCAAAGAAAGAAAAAGCTTCCTCAAACCCCCGGCTTTCTAAAAAATAAGTACAAGAAGCTCTCTCTGAGCCTCGGCTTTGTATTTAAAAGAAACAAAAAGCTCTCTCGGAGCTTCGGCTTTGTATCTCTGTTATACAAAAAAGCCACAAACATGCCGCGATGGGACATAGTTGCAACTCGTTTATACTAAAAGAATATGAGAGGTGTAATGCCGACAGACCAACGATATTGTCTGGTCGAAACCTGGTGTAGCAAAGATAAAAAGCCCTCCGCCAAAAAGTGGATGGCTTTTGTGTTTTTTGGGGGCCAACTCATAACTCAGCATTCAGAACTTTTACATTCCCCCATCAATGATCATTCAACTTCATCCCCAACCTTTGAAAGTCTTTCCAGTTCATGTATTCAGGGGCTACGCGGTGCGGCTCCATGGTAATGCAGTCGGTGACGGGACACATGACCTGGCATAGGTTGCAGCCTACACATTCTTCTTCTTTTATGGTGTAAGTGTTGTATGGTTTGCCGTATGAAAGATTGATGCTTTGGTGGCTCGTGTCTTCGCAGGCTATGTAGCAGAGGCCGCAGTGGATGCACTTGTCCTGATTAATGTGGGCTATGTGGTGATAGTTGATGTCCAACTCTTCCCAACTGGTAACGGTGGGTACGCTTAGGCCTATGAAATCGGTGGTTTTGGTGTAGCCTTTCTCGTCCATCCAATTGCTCATACCTTCACAAAGGTCTTCTATAATGCGGAAGCCATGCTTCATGGCGGCTGTACAAACCTGTAGGCTGGTGCTGCCGAGCAGCATAAACTCCACCGCATCTTTCCATGTACTAATACCGCCAATACCGCTGATAGGCACTTTGCTTGTTACCGGGTTTTTGGCTATCGTAGTCAGCATTTTCAATGCAATAGGTTTTACTGCAGGGCCACAATATCCACCGTAAGCTGTATGTCCACCCACATTTGGGTTGGGTACTAAAGTATCTAAATCTACACCCGTTACGGATTGTATGGTATTGATGAGTGAGAGTGCATGTGTGCCTGCTTCCACACAGGCTTTACCTGTAGGTACCACACTGTGTACGTTGGGGGTCAGCTTGGTGATAACAGGTATGGTCGCGGCTTCCATTACCCATTCTACCACCATGCGGGCTATCTCCGGGTCTTGTCCCACACTTGCGCCCATGCCTCTCTCGGTCATACCGTGGGGACAACCAAAGTTGAGTTCAAAACCATGTGCGCCGGTGTCTTCCACTTTTTTGATCAGTTCGTGCCAGCTTTCTTTGTCGTTATCTGCCATCAGGCTCACAATCATTGCCCTGTCGGGGAAAAGACGAACACATTCTGCTATTTCTTTGAGGTTAATGTCTAAAGGACGATCGCTGATGAGCTCAATATTGTTGAAGCCCATAACCCGCTTACCCCCATAGTCAACTGCGGAGTAGCGGCTGCTTACATTTTTTACCTGACTACCTAATGTTTTCCAAACCACCCCGCCCCAACCTGCTTCAAATGCACGTAGTACATTATAGGCTTTATCTGTTGGGGGCGCACTTGCCAACCAAAATGGGTTAGGAGAGTTGATGCCGAGGAAGTTGGTATGTAAGCTTGCCATCGTTATGAGTTATGAGTTATGAGTTTGAGTTATGAGTTATGAGTTATGGGTTATGGGTTATGGGTTGTGAGTTGTGAGTTATGAGTTATGAGTTATGAGTTATGAGTTATGAGTTATGAGTTATGAGTTATGAGTTATGAGTTATGAGTTATGAGTTATGAGTTATGAGTTATGAGTTGTGGGTTGTGAGTTGTGAGTTATGAGTTGTGAGTTATGAGTTATGAGTTATGAGTTATGAGTTATGAGTTATGAGTTATGAGTTATGAGTTATGAGTTATGAGTTATAGGGAATCAAGTTATAGCAATATTTAAAGCCGGCAAAACTATTGTGAAAATAATATTTGATTGCTACTATCATACACTTTCAAATATTTAATAGAATTTGAAATATTTTGTAGTAGCTCTTTTTTGATTTTATATTTTTAACCTACCCTATCTTATCATTTTGCACCCTACTTTAAACATCATTTATTGCACCTATATTTTTATTTTCATTTTTTGGGAATTTATAAAAATTAAAAAATCATTTACCCTTACTTTATAGTTTTCAAGTTCCTTACTTTGTTCTTTTATAAATGAATTATCCTCCAATTTTCCTATTACTTCATCTCTTTCTTTAATTGTTTCATAAGTCATATTTCTAAAATGATTGGAATAATCTTTTGCCCGTGAATCATAAATACCTTTAGTCATCCAGGTTCGTGTGGTTATTGCTTTTTCAAAAATATTGATTAGCAATTTATTATTTAATGCATCAAGGTTTACGCCCCATGTTATTTTAAATGAAGAAAAGGCAAATTGTAGTTTCTGAAATTTATATTGCCGGGATTGTTTTTGATAAAATTCGTGAATTTCATCCCATGAGTTAACTAAATTATTCTTTACAGCATTGTTAAGCTGCTCTATTTCTTTTTCAGGAATTAATTGGCCACCCACATTTATCCATTCTTGCAGAGGCTGATCATTGATCAATAAATTTAAAACTTCATGAATAGATTTTTCTTTGTCTTTTCCCCAAATATTAATTAATTGGTTACAAAAATAATAACTGATAAGTTCTTTGAATAGCAGGTAGCATTTCTGGGTTTTTATTAATACAACTTTTCTTTTTGTATTTTCAAAATTATCGGCCACTATTTCCAAATCATCAATTGATTTGTCATTTGATTCAAGTAATTGTTTTCCCTTAGCAATATATTCCTCATCATTAATCTGTTGTTCAGAATTATTATGTATTGCGTACCATGCCTTACCAGTAAATTTTTGGAATAATACCAGCGAACTGATCATTTCAGTAATGCTATCGGGTGCCAGATAATCACATTCAAAATGTTGAAGTTTAGATTTTCTGCGATCACGGTTTAGACATTTCCAACTATTTCTTTCTAAAGCATACATGTTGTACATGAACCAATAGCCGGGCATTACTAATAACCTGTCATTTGTTACATCATTGCTTACAAGTGAAAAAGGTATTGGTATAGATAACTCTGCCGGATAGTCGCCTTTTGCTAAAATGGTGTAAGATGCAAATTTGCAATTATGCTTCAGGCTAACACACAAGCCCGGCCAAAAGCCTCTGCCGGCTACTATCTCGCCATCAGGGCTTCTGCTATTGTGATTAGATCCTATAGTAGCTCCTGCAGCTATATTGCTTTGACCCATAACAAGTGCGGCACATAAAAAGGAGTTGTTGTGATGTTGCTCATGTGCTGGAAAAATGAGAGAATTGAGGACTTCACAGCAAGATATGGTGGAGTTGTTTCCCAAAAATGAATTGATTAACCTAGCACCATATTTTAACTGCGAATGTGAGGCCATTACAAAACGTACTGCCTTAATGCCATAGAAAGCCCTGCATCCATAGTCCATAATACCATTAACCATTTCGCAACCTTCTCCTATCTGCGATTTTCCTTCAGGACCGGAATTGATGGTTAAATTTTTAAGTTTATTGGCACCCTTTATATAGGCATCAGAACCTATCCATACATCCTTAATAATTTTACAATTTTTGAGTACGGTTCTGTCGCCAATTTTTCCGTAATACCCTCTTTTTTTATCAAATTGCCCCTCTGTAAAACTTTTGAACTTATCGAGCAGAGCCTTATCTCCTCTGTACTTAGACCATAGGTAGGCATCGCCTGCGGTCATTCCATTAAAGGGTATAACACTTCTTCCGCCGTTTTCATTGCAAAGTTCCATCCATATTCTTACATTTTCATGCTCACCATCTTTTAATATTCCGTTGCCAAATTTTGCGTAATCAGTGGTTATGAGTTCATTTACATTGGTAATCATAACCTGATTTCCTATGATATAGTGTGAGAGATAATTGACATTGTTGATCACTACATTGTCACCAAAATCTGAACTTATAATAGTTGAATTATAAAACCCCACCGGTAGTTTTAGATCACTGAATTCAAGACAAAATGCTTCCAGTTTTCCAATTCTTACTAAACCATAAAATTTACAATTTTTTACCAACTCCGGATTAAAGGCATCTGAAACAAGTAATTTATTCCAGTTTTCGCAGGTATTGCTATTTCTTACTAAAACTTCTATTTCATAAGCCGAAAGTTGCCGGTAAGAAATTCCATTTGTATTTTGAATATTTCTAAGATAATATTCATCATTCCCTTCTGTCAAATATTGTTTAGCAATAAAATCATAACCGAGGGAATCTATTTTTACTGTTTTTATTTCATTGGTAGGGGTAGCCATGTATAATTAATATTACAATTTTAATGCATAAATAAAAAGGCCGTACAATTTAAGCATATTGTACGGCCATTTTTTAATTATTTTTATTTTTTTTACTCTACGGTAACAGATTTTGCCAGATTACGAGGTTTGTCTACATCCTGACCTTTGGCAACACCAATATAGTAACTTAATAATTGCAAAGGGATTACACTTAGCAAGGGTGCCAATGCTTCATCTGCATCAGGTACATACATTACATCGCTTGACATTTCGGGAATTACATTGTCTCCGTTTGTTGCCACTGCTATTACCATGCCTTTACGGGCTTTTATTTCCTGAACATTGCTGACTATTTTCTCATAATACTTGTCTTTTGTGGCAACAAATACTACAGGTAAGGTTTCGTCAACTAATGCAATAGGACCATGCTTCATTTCTGCAGCAGGATATCCTTCAGCGTGTATATAGGATATTTCTTTAAGCTTTAAAGCCCCCTCTAGCGCTACCGGAAAGTTGTAGCCACGACCCAGGTATAAAAAGTCTGAAGCATCTTTATATTTTTCTGCTATGGCTTTTATATTAGAAGTGTCCTGTAATATTTCTGATATTTTTTCAGGTATACTCCAAAGTTCTGATAACAGGTGCAAATAAGTTTTTTCATCTAATGTGCCTTTTGCATATCCTATTTTAAAAGCCATCATGGCCAATACTGCAAGCTGTCCTGTAAACGCTTTGGTACTGGCAACGCCTATTTCAGGACCTGCATGAGTGTAAGCACCCGCATGGCTTATACGTGCAATGCTGCTACCAACAACATTAACTACTCCAAATATAAATGCACCTTTTTCTTTAGCATTTTCCAATGCTACTAGAGTATCTGCTGTTTCACCGCTTTGAGAAATGGCAATAATTACATCGCCTTTATTAATAACAGGATTTCTGTATCTGAATTCACTCGCATACTCAACTTCTACAGGTATGCGGCATAGTTCTTCAAACATATATTCTGCAATCATACCGGCATGCCAGCTGGTACCGCAGGCTACTATAACTATTCGGTTTGCTTTGGTTAGCGCTTCCAGGTTAGTATCTACACCACTCATGGTTATGGTACCCGCAACATTATTGAGTCTGCCTCTAAGGCAATCGAAAATAGTTTGCGGCTGATCAAAAATTTCCTTCAGCATAAAATGATCATAACCACCTTTTTCAATAGCTGCCAGTTCCATATCTAACTTAGTAATGAAAGGTGTTTGCTTTTCATTACCCAGATTTTTGAGGATCAGTTCATCAGGTTTAATGATTGCTATTTCATAATCATTAACATACACTACTTCTTTGGTGTATTCAATTATGGGAGATGCATCTGATGCAAGAAAATGCTCTCCTTTGCCAATTCCAATAACCAATGGACTGCCTTTTCGGGCCGCTATGATGGTTTCAGGACTATCCTTGTCAACCAATAAAATGCAATAAGCGCCAACTACTCTTTTCAGTGCTATTCTCAACGCTTCTTCTAAGGGGCAATTATTATTTTGCTTTATGTCTTCTATAAAATTTAGCAGTACTTCTGTATCTGTATCACTGTGAAAATGATAGCCTTTATTAACCAATTCTTGTTTTATAGAGGCATAATTTTCAATAATACCATTGTGAATCATTGCAATATTTCCACTGGCACTTTGATGTGGATGAGCATTTCGGTCACTAGGTTCGCCGTGTGTAGCCCACCGGGTATGGCCAATGCCTAAGTGAGAGTGCATATCTTTTCCAATAACAAATTCTTCCAGCTCACTTACTTTACCTTGTTTTTTATAAACTTTTAATCCACCATTTATAAGTGCTACACCTGCACTGTCATAACCCCTGTATTCCAGCCTTTTAAGACCTTTTAACACAACAGGATACGCTTCTCTGGGGCCTGTATAACCAACTATTCCGCACATGCAATTTTTGTTTTTAGGGCTGCAATATCCTTAATTTTAACGAATTAAAACTCATTTTAGCACTTCATAATTTATAGTTTATGTATAAGAGATTCGATTGTAGCCTTGATTATGAATTGGAGAACGAAAGAGTTATGCTTAGGCCTTTGCAATATAGTGATCTAAATCATTTGATGCAGTTTAGCATGCAAGAACCATATTTATGGGAATATGCTTTGCAAAGCGCTGCCGGAGAGGGTAATTTGAAAAGTTATATTAATGAAGCCATTGATAATCGTAATAAAAATAAGGAATATGCATTTATTGTTTTTGATAAAATACAGGGTGAATATGCTGGTTGTACAAGGTTTTATGATATTCAGGTTGATTATGAAACGGTTCAATTGGGATACACATGGTACGGTAAAAAATTTCAGGGTACAGGCCTTAATAAAAATTGTAAATACTTATTATTAGAATTTGCTTTTGAAAAATGGGGAATGCAAAGAGTAGAATTTAGGGCAGATAATGAAAATTTAAAAAGTATTGCAGCAATGAAAAGCATTGGTTGCCACGTGGATGGAATTTTGAGGAGTAATGTACCCAAACCAAACGGTAAACGAAGGGATTCAATTGTACTTTCAATATTAAGAAACGAATGGTTTGATTATGTTAAGCAAATGTTGCAAACAAAATTATAATTCTATTCTCCTTCTTTGTTTTTTTAAGTTTGCTCTTCAGATTGTTTTAGGTTAATTAATATTTTAGGTGCTAAATTTTCTAAAATGAATTATTTTTGAATTATTACTGTTAATCCATTGTTTTCGTTCTCGATTTTAGGCTGCTAAACTTAAACCAAACTAACTGGCATGAAATTGTTGCGAGGCATTAAAACTACTTCTATGATGAAATTTGTAATATTACTTTTTATTACTTTTATATTCTCCCAATGTAAGACCTTTTATAAATCAGGAGGCAAGAGTAAAACTGCAGAAAAGCGCATAAATTGGTACAATGATGGGTCGTGGAAAGATAAAGGCCCGGATACTATTGTTCCTAAAGGCATTCAATATATACCCTTGTTTGGCAAACGTGAATCAGGAGTAAACCGTGATATTGAGGGTTCATGGGAACTTGAATCAATGGATGGATTTGTAATAAAAGGTGAAGCAGTTAAAAAATTAGACTCACTGGAGCAAGCAAAATTGAAAAGGGTAACTAAAGATGGGGCAAATTTTGTTTACAGTAAAGACCCAAAAATTACACCTCCTCAGGGGTCAAGGTATCATATACCTGAGAAGCCTAGTATTAGTTTTTTTGGTGCCAATGAGACATTTTCAGGATTCACCGGCTGTAACCGTTATTCAGGCAGGTATGTAATGCCTGATTCAAATACTATTTCACTTAAAGCAGCAGCTCCATCTACCCGTATGGTTTGTTTGGGTGATTATGATGAAGAGGCTTTTCTCGATAACCTTCATAGGGTTAGCAATTTCAGAGGTTCAGATGATAAACTTGAGTTATTGGAAGGCGAAAGAGTAATATTGACATTTACCCGTAAAGAATAATATTTACTAAAAAAGGCAGGCCATTTAATTTTTAATTCAATTACCCCATGGCAACTTTTGACATGTTGAATGTGGCTATAGGTATGATTTTCATATACCTGTTGCTTAGCCTTATTGCAACTTCAATTAACGAGTTATTTGAAGCTTTTATGAAAAACAGAGCTTCTGATTTAAAAAGAGGTTTACAGGAGTTAATAGCCCCTGCAAAGGGTAAAGATGATAAATTGCTCAAAAGTTTTTACGAACATCCATTGATCTGTAGTTTATACAAAGGGAGTTATGAAAGCAATAAAAATTTACCCTCGTATATACCCGCTTCTGGTTTTTCCAAGGTTGTCATCAATTTGCTCATCTCATCACATAAAACCGATGAAAAACCAAAGGTATCAGAGGAAAGGGTAATTAACATGTCTAATCTAAAGGATGCTGCGGAAAAATGGCCTTATGCGCATAGCCGAAAAGCCATTCTGACTTTGCTTCAGGATGCAGATAATGATCTGGAAAAATTTAAACTTAGCCTGGAAGAATATTTTAACAACTCCATGGAAAGAGTTACAGGTTGGTACAAAAAAAGGGTTCAGTTTATTTTATTATTTATTGGGTTTGCTTTGGCTTTTGTTTTTAATGCAGATTCTATTGCCCTTTTTAAAAGTCTGGTAAAGGATGCACCTTTAAGAAATTCATTAGTAACCGCTTCACAGGAGTTTGCCCGCAATGCAGATTCAACACAAACTGGTACCGCGACAGAAAGGTTTAATGAAAACCTGTCAAGGGTAAACAATCTACGATTGCCTCTCGGTTGGGACTGGCGTGTAAAAAACAACGATATATCTGCCAGCAATTATTCTCTTGCAATACCTACTGACGAGGGCAAAGGTTTGTTTTGGAATTGGGTAGCCAAAATTTGGGGCTTGTTACTTACAGGTGTTGCCATATCACTTGGTTCGGGATTTTGGTTTGACATGCTTAATAAAGTTACAATTATAAGGTCTAGCTTAAAGCCTGGTGAGCAAAAAAATCCGGAGGAAAATAAAAAGTAATTTAGACCCTGATATTTACTGACCTGAACCACCTTAAATTTCACTAAATTAATCTGGTAAAGGTACCTTTCTAAAAGGAATTGTAAATGTTTAGATTACTCATCATCATCTTCAGGAACAGTAAGTAATACTTTATCAATCCTATTACCGTCCATGTCCATAATTTCAAACTTAAAACCTTCCCATTTAAAGGTGTCACCTGTTGAGGGTATGTTTTGCATATGGTGAAGAATAAAACCTGCAAGTGTATTAAAATCCGGTTCATCGTTATCTACATACTCTGTCTTTTCGAACCGGGCAAGAAAGTCATAAAAGGGAAGTTGTGCATCAATTAAGAATGTGCCATCTTCACGTTCTACTATTTCATAATCGTCTTCATCTGCCGGTCCTATATCGCCTACAATGGCTTCAAGTATGTCATTAAGGGTCATCATACCTTCAAGGCTACCGTACTCATCTACTATAAAACAACAATTGGATTGCAATTCTTTAAATTTTTCTAATACCTGATAAACCGTATTGTTTTCAGGTACATATAACCCTGGCCTCATCAACGTTTTTAGCATAGTTTCATCATCAGCCAGCAAAATGTCTTTGATAGATACTATACCTTTTATGTTATCTATTTTGCCTTCGCACAATGGGTAATTAGTATGTACTACCTCACTCATTTGTTGTTTAATATCGGCAACTTTACTGTTTACATCCATCCATACTATATCGCTGCGGTGGGTCATAAGCGACATTATATTACGGTCTCCCAGATGAAATATCCGTTCAATAATTTCCTGTTCTTTTTCTTCTATTGCACCCGTTTCAGTTCCCTCATTGATAATAGCTTTTATTTCCTCTTCCGTTACTGTAGAATCGTTGGGCTTTACATTAAAAATGCCTGTCAATAAATTGGTGCTTTTGCTCAATAACCAAGTAAATGGAAGTATAACCACAGATAATAACTTCATAGGTTGCGACACCATTTTTGCTATTTTTTCAGGTTTAGCCAGACCAAGCCTTTTTGCAAATAGCTCACTTATAAGTGATAAAAATGTAATCAGGAATACAATAATTACCGTGGCAATTGTACCGCTGTGTGCTGCCAAAGCAGGAAATTTGGAAACAAATCCCAATACAGCTTCTTTAGGTTGTCCTTCGGAGAAAATACCTGTCAGAATAGACATCAATGTGATGCCAATCTGAACCGTAGAAAGGAATTTGTCGGGGTGGGAGGCAAGGTCCAGAGCTTCTTTTGCCCTTATGTCGCCTTTGTTGGCCTGTATCTCTAGTTTGGTTTTTCTGGCAGAAACAAGTGCAATCTCCGCCATTGCAAAAAGCCCGTTCAAAATTATTAAACCAAGAATTATAAATATTTCCGTCATCATTAATTATTGCTGCAAAAATATGGAAATCAAAATTGTTATGGCAAGTAGATAAAATTGTTGATTTTTCGGGTTCCCAATGCTACCGACATCCCCCAGCTCTCTATAAATTAGTAAAGACCCTTGAAAGCTCTCCGTATGTCTGTGACTACGGAGGCAAATGAAAATCCAGACTCCCGAAGTGTCGGGACAAGTTGTGTCTGGCATTTGAAAAACTACTGTTGAAATTTTCTTTCCTATTCTTATCTTAGCTCAAATGTTTTAAGAGATGAAAGACGACGGCTACAAAATCAAAGGTTTATTACCAATTGAACATTTGACTGCTGCTTATTTGCTAAGGCTAAACTAAGTTTTGTCATGAGCATTAGTGCAGTATTTAAAGCATTTGAGCCTTGAATGCCAGACACAGTCTGGGTTATAAATTTACCTCCGTAGTCGCAGACATACGGAGAGCTTTCAGGAGTTTCGATATTCTACGAAAAGCGGGGGAAACTTTGGCTTAAAGTAGTCAAATCAATTTCAATAATAAGAATGAAGAAAATTATTCCATTTTACTCCGTATTGTTAGTTTTCTATTCTATTGTGATGCTTGTATTTATTCTTGCTGGTTCACATGGTAGAATAATTTTGGCTAATGCAGAAACGCTTCAATACCTTGGTATAGCTTTAGCTTTTATTATAACATCAATTGTATTGTTTGTTTCAAGAAAAGGTATAATAAAAAGATGGGGAGCGATGGTAATGATTTTTTTTAATATCATCACAATAGTATTACTGTGTTATCAAATGAATTTATTGTATCCAGAAAGATTTACTGTGTTATCGACTTTCATTTTGGGTTTACATCTCTTAGGTTTAATCTTAGGAGTATCAATTACTTTTAATATTATAATTAATCTAAATAGAAATAGTTAGAAATGACTTTTAAAAGTTTGTGTGTCGCTTGCCTCGCCGTTGCATTGTCTTATAACCTGCAACTGTAACAAGGGTAAGCAGATAAAAATATAAAGTAGCCATTGGTTAGTAAAATACCCGATATGCAAAGGCAGTATTAGAAACTTCTCTTGTTTTTATAAGAACTACTCCTATGGTTGGGTGTGCTATAGCTTTAGCAGACTTAACAGGTCTAAAGGATATGATTTTTGGAATTGAAAATAAATAATAGTCATGAAGTTTATTGCTTACTTGTTTTATCGATATTATTCAAAAGGTGCTACAAAAGATATAGCATACTTTAGCACACTTTGCGCTTTGGTAATGCTGTTTGCAATACATTTTTTCCAGTTGCAATTACTAGTAGGATTTAAATTTCTACCAACAAAATCAATGAATGTAAGGGCTGAAAATTATTTAAATATTGTAGGTTGTTTAATCCCTGTTTTTTTACTTCTTCAATTTTTAATTAAAAAGTCTGAACTGAAAGGAATGAAATATGAACCTTTAACTATTAAGAGAGGCTATTTGTTTCTTCTAACATACATTATTGCCTCTATTGGATTATTACTTTTTTTAGTGTTTTTAAAAAATGGAAAACTATAATATGGGTTTTTTATAGAAATGATGTGTAGAAGTATAGATTACTTTAGCTCTCTGTAGATTAGTCAAGACCTATGAAAGCTCTCCGTATGTCTGTGACTACGGAGGCAAATGAAAATCCCGACTCCCGAAGTGTCAGGACAAGTTGTGTCTGGCATTTGAAAAACTACTGTTGAAATTTTCTTTCCTATTCTTATCTTAGCTTAAATGTTTTAAGAGATGAAAGATGACGGCTACAAAATCAAAGGTTTATTACCAATTGAACATTTGACTGCTGCTTATTTGCTAAGGCCAAACTAAGTTTTGTCATATGCATTAGTGCAGTATTTTAAGCATTTGAGCCTTGAATACCAGACGCAGTCTGGGTTATAAATTTACCTCCGTAGTCGCAGACATACGGAGAGATTTCCGTAGTTTCGATATTCTAAGAAGAGCGGGGG
>JANPGE010000235.1:0-5284 GCA_031423805.1 Segetibacter sp.
TAAATATGTGCAAATGCAGCTATAGGTGCTGTGCTAGTAATGTGAATACCCTTTTTTGTAAATATTTGTTCACTACCGGTACCGGTTGGCAAGGATACACCAAGAAGTCTTGCATCAAAACCACAATCTGTTGGTAGCCCCTTAGGTATAGTGCCAATTGCAGATAGGCAGAATGGAGATTTTGTGATGGCCACACCTGCCGGCAATGGGTCTTCAATTGATATAACAGTGTTGGGTGGCATAGTATAAACCTTCGTCCAAGGTCCACCAGATGGCGGCTGTCCAATGCCACTACCTTCTATTTTTACAGTTACTGTTGCCGCAGTGTCACCTGTAGCAAAATACAACACCATATTTTGACTATTGTCATTCCCAGGCGACATAAATTGATGCAGCCCATACCCTACCCAAAAATCAGTGCCCCTATGCCCCCTTGATTGAGTAAAACTGTTATTAAAAAATAAAAGAGAAACCATTAAGTACAATACCCTAAAAATTATTACTCTCATATTTACAGTTAATATTTTAATTAAACTTTATTACTCAAACCAATTAATACATAAGCTCCTAAAACAAATAAAAATTCATTTCTCTAACCCTTCTTCATACCCGGAAATTTCATATCCAATTTTCGTAGAGTTTCTAATATTGCCGTAGCAACAATGTATTCTTTATACCAGTTTTGATCAGCGGGTACTATGGTCCATGGCACCTCATTACAATGCTCAAAACAATCTTCGTAAACTTTCATATAATCGTTCCAGAGTTTAGCTTCTGCAAAATCATTTTCATTATACTTCCATTGTTTGGTTACATCATGTATCCGCTCCTGCAATCGTTCCTGTTG
Organism: Segetibacter sp.; assembly: GCA_031423805.1. GTDB lineage: Bacteria > Bacteroidota > Bacteroidia > Chitinophagales > Chitinophagaceae > Segetibacter. Next base: position 848 of record JANPGE010000235.1, read on the forward strand.
CTCTTCGGGTGAAATGTGCAGATAAAACTTAAGGATGTGTGTATTGTTATGTTCAGTCAATATTTTTTCAAATTCGTTTATTGCTTTCATTCGTTTAGAAGCCTTTTCATCATCTATCCATTTATGCACCCTTGTTATCAGCACATCTTCATAGTGTGACCGGTTAAAGATTTGTATCATCCCTTTACCAGGAGTATGTGCATGTATGCGCCAAAGAAAGTCATGTGACAACTCTTCGGGTGTAGGGGCTTTAAAAGGTTTGGCGCTAACACCAAGTGGATTCAAAGCTCCCAATACATTTTTTATTAACCCATCTTTACCACTTGCATCCATACCTTGTATAACAATCAACAGGGAGTGCTTATTTTCAGCATACATCAAATTTTGCAATGCGTCTAATTCTTCAAGCATAGCCGGGAGTTTGGCTTTGATATCGGCCTTGTCAAAATCTTTAGGGGCTCGTGTTGATAGATCAGATAGTTTTATTTTCATAAAGAGTATTTTTAAAAAAATGATTGATTATGTATTTAGGATTTATAAGTAGAAATTTATTCTGATTTGAACTTTTAAATACTGAAATTAATGAAAAAATGTCTCCGCAAACTGATAATTAATAAATCAACAAATTGCCATTGTTGAGCGAATGATCAAAACGACCACGGTTTATTTCACCCGTGGCAAAATGAGCTTCAAAAAGGCCCGATATTTTACCCCTAAAGTCATTTGGACCTATAGAATCTATATGAGCATTAAGAAAATAGATACTTCCCCAACCTTTGTTACTTTGTTCAGCAAATACTCCCATCGAAGCAGTATAAAAACCTTGAGTAGTATCAAACACCAATCGCTTGTCTTCTAGTGCATTAAAACTTTGTAGAAAATTTTTTGCAAATGGTAAAGTCAACGATATTCTGGAATCCCTATTAGAACTATTTTCAAAATTTCCGTCCCATGCAATAACTATGGTATCATATAAACTAGTTGTGGTATTTTTATTAATGTAAATCTCATAAATTGTGCCGCCACCCCAACCTGAATAGGCTATTCTGTTGCCCGTTCGCCATACTCTTCCATTTGCGTAGCAGGTCATTATATTGTTTTGTGTATTGGAAAATATAGCCAAGCCCGGGTCTTCTTCATCACTATAAAAACTAGTTTGATTTTTACTACAGGCAATTAATAGAAGCGTAAGTATTATACATGTGAAACCCGCATTGAATTTCATAATTAATGATTTTGAGTTGTTTTGATTTTTGTCAGGGGAATGGCATAACCCACATTGAGTGATAATGCAGTAATAAAACCAAATGTTGATGGATACTTTATAGAACCGCCAAAAGGTGGTGAGGCAATTACTAAGTGGGCAAAAAGCCTACCCTTTGAAAGCTTATGCAGATATTCAAATCCACCACTTGCAAAAATGCTTGCTCTATTTTGTGTTTTATCTGGATTGAGTATTATGTAATTCTGTTTATCATAAGCATAACTTACCAGAATCTGTTCATAAACAACTCCTGTATATATCAGTAATGCTAAGTAATTATTTTGCTCACCTCCAAAAAGCGTAAGCCTATGGCCCAATGCAAAAGATAGTGTGTAAGGTTTAATAGCTTTATCAATATTAACGCTTACAGGTAGTAAGGGGTTGGTTGTATAAGCCTGAACTGTGCTGCTTTTTGCAATTGGCCAGCTAATTATGCTTTGAAGCAAGATATCATAATTCCTGTTTTTTCTTACACTGTACTGTGCTCCAATGTTTATCTGAAAAAATTTATAAGTTTTGTTATTCAGCGCAAAACGACTGCCCACAATGGGTTCAATATATGATTGAGTGGAGCCGGTTGAGGAAATAGTTATGAGGGTAAGAATTGTAATGATTAGGGACTTCATGAAGAAGTAAATGAGCAGCAGTATGATTTTTTTGCTGCATGCATCCTGGAAATTTGAGAATTAATCAACGCTACGTTTATTGACCTGACCTTTCAAAATGATACCATTATAAAAATCAGGCAGATTTGCAGATGGCAACCAACATACAAACCCAACCTGCAATAAATGCCAGACCACCAAACGGAGTAATAATTCCAATCCAATCCATGCCGGGCTTTACCGAGGCTTTAATGTAAGTGAGCATATATAATGAACCGCTAAAAAGCAACATGCCCAATATGAACATATAGCCTGACCATATCATCCATTTATTTGTAAATTCTTTGTAAAGAATTGCAGAAAGTACAAGAGCAAAAACGTGATAAAACTGATATCTAACACCGGTTTCAAATATGTTGACTGCTACATCGCTTACCATCTTTTTAAGCGCATGTGCACCAAAAGCACCAAGACCAACAGCTAATGCACCGGCGATGGCAGCAATCTGCAAAAATAATTTATGCATGTTGTTTTATAATTTCCACAAAGTTACTTTCAGTGATGTTAGTTCCGCATAATTTATATGCTGCCATTTCATAAAAAGGTAAACGTTCCTGTAACTTTTCCTCCAATACTTTTTTCAACTCCTCGTCTTTTGAGTTATTAAGCAAAGGTCTTTGTCCTATTTCGCTCTCTATTCTGTTACATAACACCTCTATTGGTTCATTTATCCAAATTGTTACACCATTTTTATTCATCCATTGCATATTATTATTATAGCAAGGAGCACCACCACCTGTAGCCAGGATAAATTGCTTTTTCTCCGAAAATAAATGCAACATTTTGGTTTCTGCTTTTCTGAAATAATCTTCCCCCTCATCAGAAAAAATTTCCGGAATACTTCTGTCATCCATTACTTCTACAACTGTATCCAAATCATAAACAGGTAACTTTAATTTTTTCTTCAATATATTGCTCCAGTAGGTTTTACCTGCTCCAGGCATACCTATAAGAAATACTTTACAGGCAAGTGTTTTCTTTTTAGCAGATATATTATCCATTTGTCCACCATTGGCAACCTTGGTAGAATGAGGTAAAATTTCAGTCATGTTCATGAGTTTGGTCTAAGAGTAATTGTTTGAATAAGGCAAACCCCTTAACAAACACCTTGCCAAAACCCCTAAAAAGGCGATAAAAGTTAAAGAAAATTTAAAGCGTGTAAATTAAAAATTTCATGGATTTATCCTATAGAAATAACAATAACAATAAACCTACTATTTAAACGCATTTAAACCAGTTACATCCATACCCGTAATTAATAAATGAACGTCATGAGTTCCTTCGTAGGTTATTACACTTTCCAAATTCATCATGTGACGCATTATGCTGTATTCTCCGGTAATTCCCATACCCCCAAGCATTTGCCGGGCATCGCGGGTTATATTAGTAGCTATTTCGCAACTATTTCTTTTTGCCATACTAATTTGAGCAGGTGTAGCCCGCCCTTCATTCATTAATACACCCAATCGCCAAACCAATAATTGAGCTTTTGTTATTTCAGTAATCATTTCAGCCAGCTTCTTCTGCTGCAACTGAAACCCGCCAATTGGCCTATCAAACTGTATTCTTTCTTTGCTGTAGCGTAATGCGGTGTCGTAACAATCCATTGCTGCACCCAAGGCACCCCATGCTATTCCATAACGGGCTTTACTAAGGCAACCCAACGGTCCTTTAAGGCCTTTAATAGTTGGGAAAATATTTTCTTTTGGAACTTTTACATTATCAAAAACAAGTTCGCCGGTTGCACTTGCCCTTAGGCTCCACTTATCATGTGTAGTCGGTGTTGTAAATCCTTCCATTCCTCTTTCCACTATCAGGCCTTGTATTTCTCCGGCTTCATTTTTAGCCCATACTACAGCCACCTGTGCAAAAGGCGCATTGCTGATCCACATTTTAGCACCATTCAGTATTACATGGTCACCGGCATCTTTAAAATTAGTCAGCATACCGCTTGGGTTACTTCCGTGGTCGGGTTCGGTCAATCCAAAACAGCCTAACCATTCGCCACTTGCCAGCTTGGGTAAGTATTTCATTCGCTGCTCTTCGCTTCCATAGGCATATATCGGATACATAACCAGCGAACCCTGAACAGATGCCGTGGAGCGAACACCACTATCACCACGTTCCAGTTCCTGCATCATAAGGCCATAGCTGATGTAGTCCATACCACCACCACCATACTGCGTAGGTATTGTGGGGCCAAATACACCTATGTCGCCCATTTGTTTTACTATCTGTTGTGGAAATTCTGCCCGTTGAGCGTAGCCCTCAATAATAGGGGAAATTTCTTTTTTCACATAGTTACGAACCGTATCCCTGACCATTTTTTGTTCTTCGGTCAGTAAATCGTCCACTAAATAATAGTCGGGAGATTGAAAAACATCTGTTCTTACAGCCATCGTTAAATCGTTTTTTTGTTATTTTATGGATTAGACCAGCAATGATTCTGCTGTTTAGCATCGTCCCCGCCGGGGCGGGGCTCACTTGTACAGTAAATCTTTGTTTAGC
>JANPGE010000236.1:0-8303 GCA_031423805.1 Segetibacter sp.
ATGCCTCCCATTTTCAGTATATGCATTGAGCTATTTCTGGTAGGTTGCTCCTCAGCAGAGCCCACTTCCTCTTCGCCCAACAAAGCAAATATTAGTATAATGTAAAGAAAAAAACCAACTATTTTTGACCACATTGCCTTATTTTACTATCTGCATTTCTTTGGTATCAGTTTTTACCCCATCAACTAGCAAAGAATAAAAATAAGTACCTGTTGTTAAAGCTCCGGCAGATAAAGTAACCTGACCATTGCTTTTAGCATTTAAAGTCATGGATTTGATGATTGAACCTCTGGCATCAGTAATTATCATTTGAGCATTTTTTACCTCTTTTGGTAATCTATATTTGATAACTGTATTATTATTTACCGGATTAGGTGCATTTTGCTCTAATACAGGCTTATCAATAGCTTGTATAGTTTCAATTTGATTAACTGTTTTTGCCTGACCTTCTAATGCATTGAATTTTTGCATTAATAATGCTATTTGTGCCTGTTGTTGTTGAGTAATAGACTTTAAATTATCTATTTCTGATTGTTGTTTAGTAATGGCAGCATTCTTTTCGTCTAGTTGCTTCTGTACATCTTTAAAAGCATTCACAGAAGCTATAAGTATAGGATGAATGTTCAGGTTTAAATATCCATCAGCATCTGTACCAACAGCTTCTGGAAATACTTTTTGAACATCCTGTGCAGCAAATCCTACAGCTTGTGTATTGATAATCGTTTCATCAAATTTACGGTTTCCTACATTTTTGTAATGATAGGCAATAGGGTTTAGCTTTATGATATCAGCAAGACCTTTTGCATAAGCACCATCAATATTTTTCAAACGGGAATCAGAAGTAATTGTCCATGTACTTGTAGAGGGCTTACGACCCTGATCTAAAGACAATTCAAGTTGACCTCCCGGAGTTATGGTACCTAAGCCCAATCGGCCTGTAGATCTTTGTAAAAACATTTGAGTTGCGTTAAATGTAATGTCGCCTGTATTACCAATTTTTAAACGCTCTGCACGGTTAGAGCTATTTGAACCCGTTACAAATGATATACGGGCAGGCACGTTACCAGTTGAGGGAGTACCGTCTACATAAAAATCTATGGATGCCGGATTTTGAAAAGTGGATCCATCATGTCCTGAAGCAAGAAAAGACATCAAAAAGTCATTGGAAGCTACTGCTGCAGGTACAGCAAGCGTACCTCTACCTCTACGTCCAATAAACACAGGTCTTGCGTTGGCAAGTGTTGAAGCCATTGAAAGTATGTAATCTGCATTTCCGGTCGTTTGCTCACCATATCCTGTAAACAAAGGGGCCCCTGCATTGGCCCAGGTTGCTGCAGGTGTACTACCAGAAATTTTGACAGTTATATTTTGTTGACTGTAAAACTGACCAAAGCTGATTGATGCTATGCTAGTAAAGCATAGTATTAAACCCAGTGTTAAAAACTTTTTCATAATTCTTATTTTAATTTTTAGTTTTTGATTATTGTTTTTATTAAGTAACAGAAAGAAATTACAACACTTCAAATTTACCATTTGTAAGCAAATTAAATTTATTTATTACTCTTATTTTTTTGCCCTGTTTGACCGTTACACTCGTACCTGCAGAAATTGTTTGAATAATATCTACCACACACTCTGAAGTACCGGAAGGGTTAATAATAACTTGTTCGGCATTAGTCAAAGTGGTTGGCGGTATCAGGTTGTTTTTCCAGTTTGCTGCTGTACTCCAGTTACCACTACCGGTAAATTCATAAACCGTAGGACCAAGATAAGTAAAATTTGTTGATGATAATGCAGTTCCAAAAGGTGTAACCACTTTTATTTTTCCTGTAGCACCCGGACCTACTACAGCTGTAACCGTTGAATCATTTAGTGATATGAATGATGCTGCCGCTTCGGTACCGAAACTTACTGAAAGTGCATCAGATAAATTTTTACCTTTAATTGTTACTGTTGCGTCTTTCAAAGCACTTGCAGGGTTAAATGAAGTTATGGCAGGTGTTAACAATTTAAAATTATAATTGCCACTTGTTCTGTTGAAAGATATTCTGTAGAATCCTGAATCAGGAATTGGAATATCCGGACCATTTTGTGTACCTACCCCAGATGGGAAAGTTGTTGAGCCCCAATTCACTGCCCATGCCTTATCTTTTCTGAATTTTACACGTCCGGTATCCAACTTATAATCAAGGGAGTAATTTACACCAAGATCCAATGACTTCATGGGTTTATCATTTGTCCAGCCACCTACAGCAGTGCCTACAATACTTACAGAAGTATCGGCGCTCTGAAACTCATAATAATTGCTAACCTTGTTGTATTTCACAGAATAATTGCCGGTAGATAATGGTATAGAAGGCCCGCCGGGTATAGCATTTCCATAAGGGAAAGTAGTATCTCCCCAGGTACCTGTTCCTGCCGAGTCTACTACCTTAACTCCTCCTGTAGAAAACGGATAATTTACCAGTGTATAAGTGAACCCATCTGCACTATTCATCTGAACCTTCTGATTACTGGTTGAAGTTCCCTGCAGATATAATTTAGTAAAATTGTTAGCCGGCGCAGGAGTAGGACTACCAAATGTAAATGCACCTGTTTGTACATTGAAAGTGACATTGTACTTGCCTGCTGTAACAGGTACATCTTTACCATCCTGCGTACCAACACCTGAAGGGAAACTGCTATCGCCCCAATTGACAGCCCATGAATTAGCTGCTCTGAATTTTACCGGACCTGCAGTAAAATTCTGGTTATAAATCCGGTAGGTTATACCGTCTGTAGTCGTCATAGGCACATCTGTTGACCACCCACTAAGTGCAGGACCAATCATACTTATAGTTACATACGGCTCTTGAAATATGGTGGGGGTAGTGATATTTATCTTGGACCAAACAGAATAGTCTGTACCTGATGTATTAAGTATCCAACCTGTACCGGCAGGAGTCCATGATCCTGCACCAATTTTTACAGCAACCTTACCATCAATATAAGCTGCATAAAATGATGTAGAAGCGGAAACACTCACAGTACTCCATGCATTTATACCGTTTTGCTTACGAACAGCAATCAGTTCATTTATTTTTTGCTTATTGTTTAACCAATGTCTCATAAAAACCATAGGAATACCGGCATGGGTAAGAATATAAGCATTAGCTTTCATGATGTTATTATTTCCGCTGATATTGGCAGCATCATGATTTTCAGCAAATGTTACAGCATAATCTGCAAATCCAAAAGTGCCGGCTAGGCCAGGCATAGCACCACCATTATTTAATTCACTCCAGGCACCTTTTAATGCTCGGTCTAAGATATAAAACAAGGAAAAGTCAAAAGTAGCAGATCTGTTGGTGTTACCTGTTAAGGTAGAACCTGATGCATTTACCCAATTGGTCAGTAAACCTATGTTAGCATCAAAATATTCTCCTACACTAAAGTAAGGAGTAGAAGATGCGTTGTAAGTACCTACATATTTTGCAGGAAACCCTTTGGTAAAATCCCATCTCCAGCTATCAAACCCAAGATTTTTCAAACTGGCCAGATAAGACTTATAACCATTTTGCACAGTCAGACTCTTATGGTTCATATCTCTAACACCACTGAAGCCTTCCCCCTCATCTAACTGATTACTACAGGGCTGTATTTGCCCTGCCACACCTTTCACTTCATCATCATCAGTAATAACATCGCAACCCCATGCAGGATTTGTAAAGTCAGCCCAAGCGGTTGTACCATTTCTGTGGTTGGCAACAATATCTGCCATGCCATGCATTCCCTTAGATTTAATTGCAGAGAGATATGCCCTTAGCTGAGCTTCTGAACCATGTGCATTGCTAATAAGATTTAGCTGCTGCGGAAAGTAAGCCATACCACTTCCATCGCTGGGAGGTGGGGTCCACACAACATCAATACCTGAAGCTTTTAGCTGGCCTGTACGCGCCTTTAGAAAATTGTAAAGTCCACCTTCTGAACTTACGGTGGGGTCAGTATAAGAATTCCACCAAAACCCCTGCATCATAACATTAAACTTGGGGTCTGTACTCTGCGCCATGGCAGAAAATACTCCTGATGCGAGCAAATAAAACACCAGAAATACATACCTTGAGAGTAGCTTTCGTTTCATAATTAATAAAAAATTGGTTTAAAAGTGACAACAATCAGAAGGAGAATTATCAAGGTCAAGCAAAATCGTTTCTTCTTCAAAAATAAAAATAGATAAAGAATTTCAAATCATGTACTTTTTACACATTAAATTTTGGAAGTTATTTTTAATTGTCAAGAATTGAATTATCAAATGCCATTATGATGTGAAAATTTCTATTGATTTTTTTTTCCACACCACTATTAAATAGTTATTTGATTTATCGACATTATTCGTTTTTTAATGCATAATATGTTTTATTTTTAATTTTTAAAAAATAACTGCACATGAGAGTCTGTAATTTATGCGTAAAGCTTTTTCTTGGATGCATTGTTCTCATTTTTCTTTTTTCATGTGAGACAACAATATATCTTGTAAGACATGGAGAAAGAGTAACAACAGGTGCCAATCCTGTATTGCTACCGGCAGGCGAAACAAGGGCACAAACACTTTCGCAACTACTTGCTGATAAAAAAATTAATGAAGTATTGACTACTGACAGTAACCGTACACGGCAGACAGCACAACCCACCGCTACGCATTTTAATCTTCCACTCACAATTTATCGAAAGGATACTATCCCAGGTTTTGTTGCAAGTCTTAAAAACAAATGGGGAAAAAATATTTTGATTGTATCGCATAGCGAAACTATACCCTTGATTGTACATGAGTTTGGGTACAATTTACAAAGTCCTATAACAGGTTTTAACCGGCTAATAATAATAAAAAGAAAAAAAGGTAATCCTGTGGAAATGACTTACGAGGAAACGACATATGGAAATCCTTAAAAGGCTTATCACTAAAATTTGGGAACAATCATTTACCAACCGTTTTTATTTGGATTCATACCTGATATCGTAAACATTCAATTGTTCAGTCTGATCGTAATATTCAACCCTTATCAATTCACCTTTGTTATAAAATTTCTTTTCACCTTTTTCAATACTATTTTTTATAAAACCTGTTCTACATTATTTACAGAAAGCATACCAACACCCCACTTTAAGACCCAGCTATACGGTAAGTAGCCATAACCCATATCGCCCCAACACTTGCCATGTGAATTCTTGATGATAAAATAACCGCCACCATCTCCCGGTGTTATAGATAAGTCAGCAGGTATCATATCATTGTCCACATAACCCACAAGTTCTACAGTGTGTTGCCCTAATTTTTCAGGTGGTTCTTCGTTAGCATCAAAGACAATAAATCCTTTGCCATCTACTGCGGAATGGCGGCTTGTTTTGAAACTACGAGGTACGTTGAAAGCCGCTATCAGTGGTTTGAGGTCATTCAATTGCAATTTTGCCAAAGTAACATCGTTGTCCCAAATTGGATCCCAGATTATGCTAATGTCAGTCAGCTTAAATCCTCTAGTGTTTACAATATCAGGTTCATACACACAGACTTCTACCTGGCCTACTACTTCCTCTGTCCACTCTTCAACTTTGTGGCACACCCACTCTACCAGATTAAATGTGTTAAGCAACAATCCAAAACTGGAAGTTGAGAAAGGGGCACAGATATCTTTTACAACTTTTATGGTATCCGTAACATCCATCGTGTAACACCTTTTAACAGCTTGATGGCTTGTGTCCGAGCAAATGCCAGTGTAATTATCACATGAATGAGTAAATGCTTCTCCAGTCGGAGGATCAGGTTCTCTTGATAAGGATGGGTTGTATTGCCATGCAGATTCAGGAGAAAATATATGGCCTCTGACAGCTTGATACAGTAAACCAAATGTTGCGGCATTACCATCTTCAAAGTCACTTTCAAAAACATTTGGATTCCAATCAATCTTTTGTTTTTTATACAAATCCTGTTCACTAAGATTTACTTTCTGTCCATACTTTTCAGAAATTTTAGATTCGATGGCTCCACAGGTGCCAAAGGCTGTGCAGGTATTTCTTTTACCTTGGTTTTTTACACTAGTCAAATGGGGTTTCAAAGGCCAATCTATATTTTGCAAAAAACCCTTAGGGTTTTTGGAAGGGTTAGAAAGAGCGCAATCCTGGTCAACAAACTGATCTGTTTTTTCTCCTTCACCTTCTTCGGGGCCGGGGTTGGTAGGGTCGTAAGTTGCAGAAATAAGGGAAACCGGGTATAGCAACTTAAACCCAAAAATTGCCAGGTCTTGTAACCATTTTGGGATCGCTTTGGTTTCAATGGTAATGGTCTTTGGGAATTTTAAAAATTTGCCATCATCATTTCCCGGATTTTTTTCAAGAATAGCTTTGATCCGCTTATACAAATCATCGTAAAGCTTGATGTTGTTGATTTTACTTTCCCTGATTCTTTTTATATAAAAAAGATCAGTTGCTGTAGCTTCTAAACTGTTAAGCAGAAATGTTTGATTTCCATCTTTAAATTCAATTGGGAGCTTTTTTTGTGCAAAATGATCTTTTTTTATAAAACCGGATAAGTAGTGCTTTTTCTGGGTCAGCGTTTTTGAAATTTCTTTAAAAATTAATTTCCTGTTTTCTAAAGCAACTATCTTTGATTTTCCCTGGATATCCTCTGTTATTATTTTGATTTCCTTATTACCATCCAGAATTTTTTCCAGTTCTTTCTTTGTCATCTTAGGATGGTTTTTCACCCTCTTTTTATCTTCATCTGTTTTGATGTGTTTGAAATAAATGTATTGCATTTGCTTTGGTTTTAAATTGTAATTACTTTTTTCCTGTTTTCTCCATTATCTTTTTTTATTAAACCCAATTGATAGTTTCGGGAAATAAACAAAATTGAATTTAGGCCAATATTCAATTGTAAAAAAATATAACAGCACAATTTCATCGATGAAACTATCAAAATTGTAGCAATACAGCTAATAATGCATAGAAAAGATTTCAATAAAATCTAAGTTCATTCTTTAAATATGAAATAACATTACTCCGGCAAACAATAAATCCCTTTCCCTACTTTTGCCCCAATGAGCAAAGCCACCACCGAAACTCCATTGATGCAACAGCATAAGGCCATCAAGCAGAAATATCCTGATGCCATTTTGTTGTTTAGGGTGGGTGATTTTTATGAAACTTTTGGAGAAGATGCAATTATCACAAGCCGGGTGTTGGGCATTACACTGACCAAAAGAAACAACGGCATTGCCGACAATGAACTGGCGGGTTTTCCCTATCATGCTTTGGATACTTACCTGCACAAACTGGTAAAGGCAGGCTACCGTGTTGCCATCTGCGACCAATTGGAAGATCCTAAAATGGCAAAAGGTATTGTAAAACGTGGCGTAACAGAATTGGTAACACCGGGCATAGCTACAGGAGACAAATTATTAGAACATAACAGCAACAATTTTTTGGCTGCCATACATTTCACAGACCAACAAAATGCTGGCATATCATTTCTGGATATTTCTACCGGCGAAATGTTTGTAAGCGAAGGCAATACAGAATACATAGATAAATTGCTGCAAAGCCTTAAGCCTGCCGAAATCATTTTTCAGCGGCAGTATCAGAAACATTTCAAAGAAACATTTGGCAGCAAGTTTTATACTTACACACTCGATAGCTGGATTTTTGATACTGTGTATGCTACCGAAAGTTTGCTCAAACATTTTCAAACACATTCACTCAAAGGTTTTGGGGTGGAAGATTTGCCACTTGCTATTGTGGCAGCGGGTGCAGTGTTTCATTACCTGAAAGATACCGAACATCCTAACCTGCAGCACATCACTTCTATACAGCGGTTAGACAGAGACGATTTTCTGTGGATGGACCGGTTCACTATCCGCAACCTGGAGTTATTAGGCAGTGGTGCAGAAAATGGAAATACACTCCTGAAGGTGTTGGATAATACCGTAAGCCCAATGGGTGCAAGGTTGCTGAAACGTTGGCTCATTATGCCATTGAAAGATATTGGCAAAATAAATGAACGGCTTGATCTGGTAGAGTTTCTGATAAAAGATGTAGAGCTTAGATTAAAACTGGCCCAACATATAAAACAGGCAGGAGACATTGAAAGATTGGTGAGTAAAATACCCCTTAAGAAAATAAATCCACGGGAGGTTTTGCAAATAGCCAAAGGCCTGCAACAGGTGGAAGCAATTCGCAACGATGGCATTGTTGCCAACAACGATTATCTGAAAAGATTATCAGATGCGCTTAATCCTTGTCATTATATTTTAGACAAAATCCTAAAAGAAATT
>JANPGE010000237.1:0-34180 GCA_031423805.1 Segetibacter sp.
CAAACTAAGAAAGTTTTTAATTGATTAAATAATAATTAATGCCTTAAAGTATTCCCTCTTTTAGTAAGGTATTTTGTGGGAGCACACGGGTTCGAACCGCGGACCCTCCCGATTGCAAATCGGGATGCTGTAAATCAATTGAGCTAGCTTTAAAAGTTTTTGAAATAAAAAAAAGGCTGCCTATTAGGACAACCTTTGTTTGTGGGAGCACACGGGTTCGAACCGCGGACCCTCTGCTTGTAAGAAAATTATGAATTTTAGTATAAATTATGTGGACATTATCCTAGGTAAAAAACATGGTTCAGTTTTGCCATTCTCTATTTACTCTGGATAATTGCAATAATATTTTATTTAATGCTTATAGTATTAAGATCAATAAATTCAGCGTTAAAAAGGTTTCTTAAGTAGTGTTTTAGTTATTTCAATATTTGAATGTCGTTGTTTTTTGGTGTTATATCTACATTTTGTCAATCACGCTAAAACCTGGTAATCATATTCAAAAGATTCTTGAATAGGTTGGCTTATTTATTAGTATTTATGTCCATATTTACGGAATTTTTGTAGATTTTTGAAATAAGCTCAACAGTATTTTTAGCCATAAATTTCTCTTTGAGGTTTTTTTTATGGGTTATAACAGTAGTCTCACTAATAAAAAGAATTTTGGCGATTTCTTTTGCACATAGTCCATTGACCAATAGTCTACATATCTCTGTTTCTCTTTTGGTGAGGCTTTGACTATTTTTCCTTACACTTTCGTCGTTGTTAGTACATATATTAGTCTTTGATATTTTAAATTCTTTTTCTTTATTTTCCTTAGTTAAAGTATTCTTTACCAAATCATTAAAATTGTCAAATAGAAAATGAAGAATATACAACAAATGGTTATTCTGCTCTTCTAAAATCTCTATCCGTTGCGATAACTCTTTCAAATCCATATTATGTCCAAAAAAAGAAGAATAGCTTCTAATATCAGATTTATCAAAACATTGTTCTTGCTCAACACTTGAAACACTTGAACTATCCGATTTTGCAGAAAAGGGTTTCTTTTGAATAATATTAGTTATTTGCTCAAGCAGAGTTGATTTTCCATTAAACATAAAGACAGTTAGAATTTGAATTGTTTAGGAATAAAATATTTTTTATTCTATTTTTTCACAGGAGATGGATTGTGAATACTAAAAATCTTAATATCAGTAAATAAGTATCTAAGATAATATAAAATAATTTAAAACATGAATAACCTAGAAAAATACTTATAAATGAGGATAAGAATAAAAGAAAACCTTATAAATAAGGATTGTATATAGTAATAAATAAATCATTAGAAATGATGATTGGATTTTTAATTTCGACTTTCTACCTTTGGAATGTATTAAATGTTAACATCCCCCCGCTTATTAAACTGTATAGAGTGCTTTAAATCAAAAGTATACTCTTTGCAAATTTTAATTGTATTTTTTCGATAAGTTTTATTCCGTTGCACAAAAATGTGGAATAAGAATTTAAAAAGATGGCAAATAAGTTTCACCCGTGCATACATTATTATATGCGACTTGTGTGAAATGCGTTTTTATATTGTAATAACTAATTGCTTTTTTGAATGATTGACCAAGCCATTATATTGCTGCGAGACGAATTACAGGCTTATGTAATTATACATGACCCCGCAGTCACTGTGGCTATTGATAATATTGGAATGCTTGAAACTGCTGACGGAACTAATCTTGCCGACAACATTGTAATAACTGTAGTAAACATCGAGGAAGAAAGTGCATTAAAAAATCAGCCTGCTCTCAAACGTCCGTTTAATAATAAAGCCATTTATCGCAATCCGCCTGTTCATCTCAACTTGTATGTACTGCTGACATGCAATTACAGTAAAAATTATCAACTGGCTTTAAAGCGTTTATCGCACATTATCAGGTTTGTGCAAAGCAAAACTTCATTTTCATCGGCTTCTTCTATTGCTGCAGGAAGTCTTGACATGAGCGAAACAGGCATTACAGATTTAAAATTTACATTAGAACTATACACTTTAACATTTGAGCAAATCAATCACCTATGGGGATCATTAGGCGGAAGACAAGTGCCTTTCGCCATGTATAAGCTAAGGCTTATAGCCCTTACTGATCTAGTAGTGCAGCGTGAAGTGCCACTTATCGAAGAAATAGAAACAAACATTAAACCAATAGCCAATTAAGTTATGCCTCTGCTGTATAAAACATTGTTTGAAGTTAAGTTATTGCATGAGTACTATCTTACTAGGCAGGATGGTTCTACTATTTTTGAAAAAAATGATCAAAACGACAGACTCAGTTTTTTGCAGGAAGAGTTTACCAATGAAAGAAAATCAATTGATGGAGACATAACTTTTCACTTTCCTGATACTTTAAGTTCAATTTACGAAGGGGTAGGGTTAAAGATTTTGCCCACATACTCGGGTTGCAAAATTCTTTTGCGTGTCAATAAAAAAATATTGATAGATGGTACAATTGTGTATGAGCCTTTCACCTCTTTTCCGTCTCAATTCAACATATATATTATGCTGGAGCAAAAGGGGCATGACGTAGATGCTTTTACCAATGCCAGGATTGAAAGACCTTTTTCATCCACATGGTTTTTTTCTAATGATGACTTTTCAGGAGAAAAAACATATCCCTATTTGACGAACAGTATATCTTCTTATATAGCTCAAACAGACTACGAGCAAGGCGAACTTTCGGTGTATAGTTCAGACATACAAATGTTTAACAAGACTGCCGATAGCCCATGGAGTTCTGTTGTTGGTAAAGGTTTTGCAAATGAGAATGATCGATTGTTGTTGCCAGGCAATTTTATGTATGCAATAAAAAACATGACAAATCTTACTCAAATAACATTTACCCTAAAAGATAAATCTGGCAACACAATAGCAGAAAAAAACGAAGTAAACCAAGCAGGGATTTCAAAGAAAATATCAATTGATTTTAGGTCAACCGTTACACCTTTATCTTCTGTCATCGCTAGTGATTATGTTTACACGCTTGAAGTAACCGGTAACAACGGATATAATAAAACTCACAAAATAATTTTTGGCAATGATTTGCTAAATAGCAAACCATGGGCTGTTATCAACATTACTACCAACCCTACAAACACTGACTTTGCTCTTTTTGATAATGAGGGATTTCTGATAAAAAGAACAGAGAATAATGGAAATATTATAAATGCTCCGGTATTTGAAATCCCATTTAAAAGCAAATTGATCTACTTGCGTTTTTTAAACGACAGAGGCAAAGAGTTAGAGCTAAGTCCGGCACTTAAAGGTTACCTCGATAAGGAGCCTAACACTAAAATCCTTATCACTAAAAAACCGCGGTCGCTGGCAAGGCATTGTTTTCTGCTGTTTGACCCGAGCCCTGAGGATCCTTTACTTCCACCCACATACGCACCCAACCATGTAAACGAAAGATATATAACAGACAGCAAGCAGCGTATTTGTGCAGATATAATAGTGGCGGAATCAGATATGTTTCCAATTGTGTAAAGCTTAAAAAATAACTAAAACAAAAAACTATAAAACTAAAATCAATCTTATGGCATCAGAATACAAAACCCCGGGGGTGTACATAGAAGAAATACCACATTTGCCACCCTCAATAGCTTCTGTAGAAACAGCAATTCCTGCCTTCATTGGCTATACTGAAAAGGCACAGTGGAAAAAGGAAGATGACTTACTAAATAAGCCGTGGCGAATAACTTCCATGCTTGAATATGAGCAGTATTTTGGTTATCCCGACCAGGAAAAGGAGAGCCTTTCGGTCGTATTTACTAATGGAGGAAGAGAAATAAATGCCGAGGTAGATGAGTCTAAAAGGTCAAAATACCTAATGCATTATTCATTGCAAATGTTTTATGCCAATGGTGGTGGCCCTTGTTGGATTACATCGGTGGGAAATTATGCCATTTCGGGGGGGCAGGTTGAAGCTGAAAAGTTAATAGATGGCTTAGACGAAGTTGCAAAGATTAACGAAGTGACACTGCTACTCTTTCCTGATTCCATTAATCTGAGTACAGAAACTGATTATTACAATGTGCATGACACCGCAATTGAACAATGTGTTGCCCTCCAGGACAGGTTTACAATATTGGACGTCTATCATCTGCCCGACAATGGCAATGTTTGGCGATTGGATATAGAGCTTTTGCGAAACACGCTTTCCGGTACTACAGACGACCTGAAGTATGCTGCGGTTTATTTCCCCAAAATTTATGCAGGAGTTGATTTTAATTACAGAATTCCAGGAACACTAATTAATGATGACAGTTTGGTAAAACTGGAGGGAGCCCAGGGAGGAGCGCAAACCCTTGCCGAACTCAAAAAAATAAATAATGCCCAGTATTACCAGGCAAAAAGCGCTATTAATAACATTCAGATGCTAATGCCCGCCTCTTCGGCATTGGCCGGTATATATGCACAGGTAGATAATGCCAGGGGTGTATGGAAAGCCCCTGCCAATGTAAACATTGACAACGCAATAAGACCTGAATTTTTGATTAATAAAGAAGGCCAAAAAGATTTGAATGTAGATGTGGTAGCAGGCAAATCCATAAATGTTATCCGAACCTTTGAAGGCCGTGGGCCTGCTATTGTATGGGGTGCCAGAACACTTGCAGGCAATGATAATGAGTGGCGATACATACCTGTTCGCCGGTATTTCAACATGGTAGAAGAGTCCGTAAAGAATGCCACAGAGCAATTTGTATTTGAACCCAACGATGAGAATACATGGGTACGGGTA
Source organism: Segetibacter sp. (assembly GCA_031423805.1). GTDB lineage: Bacteria > Bacteroidota > Bacteroidia > Chitinophagales > Chitinophagaceae > Segetibacter. Next base: position 4,782 of record JANPGE010000237.1, read on the forward strand.
AAATCAATGATACAAAACTACCTGACCCAGCAATGGAAGGCAGGGGCACTCATGGGTGCCTCTACCAAAGAAGCTTTTTTTGTTCACATAGGCTTGGGAGAAACCATGACCGAGCTGGATATATGGGAAGGCCGCCTGATAGTAGAAATAGGCATGGCTGTAGTAAGACCGGCAGAGTTTATCATCCTCCGCTTTATGCACAAAATGCTCCAGGAATCTTAATTAACTAAAACTCAAAATAAACAACAATGAGTTACCCACAAACACAGGCAACCCAAGGCGGTTGCGGATGCAATGACAGCACAGCCAAAGACAATCCTACGCAGATCGTCATCAACAAAGAAAAGGCGAAGGTTTGCATAGCGTTATCCGACAGTAAAGGAAAGGTGTCTGGATCCGAAACGAAATTTAATGGCGAAAATGATCTTTATATCTATCAAAAATGCTTTTTTATAAACCTTGAGGATAACTACAGGCGTTATAGAAACTTTGAAATAAGCAATGGCACTGAACTGGTGCAAAACAATGAATCTATAAAAAACAATGTAACTACGCTAAAAGACTGGAATAAAAAGCTGAATGCACTACTGACAAATATTTCCAAACAGTCTAAAGAACTCAAAAGCAAATTTTATGAGTTAAGAGATGCGGCCTGCAAGCTGGAGCAAAGCTACAACGACAGTTGCAACGCTGCCCAGCGTAGAGCTCTCACGGGTACAACCAAAGATGCCTGTTCCGAGCCGTTACAGGTAATCCCAGCCTGCAATAGTGCTAAAAGCGATATAGAAACACTGATAGAAATGCCGGAAGGACTGGCCTGCGATTCGGATTCCATTTTTAAAGTTGCCTCAGATGTAGTAGGCATACAATTGTTTTCAAACATAGACTCATTGGATGCGCTACAAAAAGGCTTAAATGAGAAGTCCTCTTCCTTTGAAAAGATCATCAGTGAAACAATGAAAGGCAGGAGGGTTGAACTGGACAAACTACAGGAAGACATTGTAACGTCAGTTAAAAACATTACGCTGGCAGCCACGGAGCGCAACTGGCGAAGAAGTGTATTTGAAGGATACAAAGATGCCACATATTTCCTTTGCTGTCCCAAGTGCGGTGAACTTTGCAAGCCCCAGCCAAATGATAACGCCGATTGCCATGAATCAAAAGTTCCGCAACGCCTCAAGCATTATGAAAACTGTATTTGCGCTATTTGCGGCGAAGTTCAAAAAGTGTATTGCTGCCACGAAAAACCCGTGCAATCCGCTGCAAACAATTACTAACAAATAAAATTAAAAACCTTTTTTATGCTTACTCATCATAAATATATTGAAATACTGTCCGATTGGGATAAAGATACCATAGAGACATGCTGTAAAACTGAAAATACGGATGACCCAAAATGTACGGATTGCTGTTATGATAAATGGCAGGATGAATTGAACCAGGTGAGCTCAGATTATAATGTCGCTATCGAAAATGCTAACCAGCTTCAAAAAAAAGTTAACTATATATCGGGAAGGCGTGATAAATATATAGACTGGCTGGACGAGCTCGATAAGGCAGAATATTGGGCAAAAGAAACATGCGATCAGCTTAAACTTATAGCCATTCAATTAGAAAAGATATGGTATAACTCATGCAAGGCTACAGAAGCTATTGATATACTATTCTGCATGATCAGGGACATCTTGATGCAGACTGATATTATAAAAAAATGCTGCGACAATTTAGATAATTGCATTGCAAGAAATGCAGATCCATCGCTAAACGGACAGGGCATACAAAAATATTATTTGGAATATAAAGGCAAGCTTGAAGCTGTGATAAGGTTGCGTGAAAGTATTATAAAAGAAGTTGTTGAAGCAGTAGTAACCGCAAATCTTATAACCAATGGTATTACTACAAAAGATAGCAAATGTAGTATGCCTGTTAATTATTGCCAGGATGATTTTCCTTTTTGCGTACCGCCGCCACCCAACCATGCCTACTATGGCATAAAAACTATCATCTGCGAATGGTATTGCGCATTCAAATGCACTACCCCATGTCCCGATCCTAAGCCACCGTATGATCCATGCCATCCACCAAAGCCGCAACCCGCACCAAATAACCCATGTGATGAGGCTGAAAAAAATACTGAATGCTGCAAGCTTTTGCCAACATTTGATTTCCCTATATGTGCATCACCTTACCGGGAAATAATACAAGGGTTGGCAGATGCTGACTCATGCAGTTTAAAAACCTTAATCACTGATTTAAATAAAGCCAACATTAAAAAGGAAAGCCTGCAAGCCTGCAAAACCAGTCTGGAAAATGCTATTAAAGCAGTAAATCCTAAAGAAAGATGCAAATAATCATTTCTTAAAAAAATAAAATAAACTATATGGCAGACGATCCTAAAAAAAATTACCCCCTACCCAAATTTCACTTCAAGCTGGAGTGGGGAGGCACCCGCATTGGTTTTACAGAAGTAAGTGGATTAGACTTTGAAACCACTCCTATAGAATACCGTGAAGGCAGCAGCCCGCTGTATCACAAAACCAAGCAGCCCGGTCTTACAAAGTACACTGATGTTACACTCAAAAGAGGCACTTTTCTTGGCGATTTTGAGTATTTCGAACTCTGGAAAAAGACCTTTATGTTTCAGGAAGGAAAAGAAAAATTCAGAAGAGATATCAATATCATTTTACTGGATGAAGAACATAAGCCTATCATCACCTGGAGGCTTAGCAAGGCGTGGCCTACTAAAATTCAGTCGAGTGACTTAAAGGCCGATGGCAACGAAATAGCCATTGAAACCATGACGCTGACACACGAAGGACTAAGCATAGTAGAAGCGAAACAATAAAATACATCACCACAGTAATGCCAGACAACTTTTATCAGACCATCAATTTTCATTTCAAAGTAGAGTTTAGTTTGCACGGCAATAGCGTGGATGTCATGTTTCAGTCAGTAACGGGCATGGATTCTACATTGGATGCAGAACAGATTAAAGAGGGAGGAGAAAATAGATTTGAGCATGCAGTGCCAATAAGGAGAAAATACGGGCCGCTAATTTTAAAACGTGGTCTCTTGAAACCAGCCGATTCTGGCATAACCGGGTGGCTAAAAAAAGCTTTTGACGATGAGGAGGTAGAGACGATACCTACAGTTACAATTAAGCTTTTGAACGAAGAACACAAGCCTCTTATGCTATGGACTATTAACAACGTATGGCCGAGAAGCTGGAAAATAGGAGAACTAAATGCAGAGCAAGGTGCTGTATTGATAGAAACATTGGAACTGAATTATAACAGGCTATTATTTACCAATCCATGATATGCCATGAGTCTTGAAATAAGAGAATTAGTCATTAAAGCTACTGTAGTGCCCGAAGGATCGGCAAATAAAATTCCTTCTATTATAAGTGGCAGCAGCAATAGCTCGCCCAATGAAGAGCTAATAAATACCTGTGTAGAAAAAGTATTGCAAATAATAAAAGAACAAAATGGCAGATAACTCCAAAACTTTAGCCAAACTAACTATTTACTCCTTTGAGGATAATACTTTTAAGGGTAAGTCCCTTGAATTTATTACACCTATAAATCCAGAAACATTTACCAAAACAAGCCATATAGAATTAGACAAAATTCAGACTCATGGTAAGCCTTCAAATGATATTAAATACAATTCTACAGCTCCTGAAGAATTGAAAATTGAATTTACACTGGATGGAACAAAAACAATGGAAGGATACTTCAAGAAATATTTTGAAATGGAGGTTTCAGACCAACTGGCAGAATTCACAAAATGTGTTTACCAGTACAAAGGAGAGACACATAGGCCAAGATTTCTGATTATAATTTGGGGATCTGAAGTAAGATTTTCTTGTGTGCTTTCTCACATGGATGTAAGCTATTCTCTCTTTAAGCCTAATGGAAATCCCCTAAGAGTCAAAGTTTCAGCCACCTTCATAAAATATCAGGCGCCTGAAGATGCAATTAAGGAATACCGGTTAAGTTCAACAGATCTCACTCACTATAAGATTAGCAAACAAGGTGACAGGCTGGATATACTTACCAATAAAATATACTCTGACCCTAATTTATTATTGCAGCTAGCAAGGGCTAATAATATGGGTAATATTAAAAAAATAAAAGCAGGTATTGACTTGTTTTTTCCCCCAATAAACAAAAATGAAGCCTGATGGAAGAGTTGCTTATACCCAATACTGCAAAGTACGATGTTGATACCTACAATATTCTTGTCAATGGCAAGGAAGCGGATCCATCTTATGAGCTTATTTCTCTTTCTGTTTTAAAAGAAGTAAACAGGGTTTCATCCGCCAGACTTATTTTCAGAGATGGCGATGCTTCGCTGCGCAAGTTTGAAATCAGTAATAAAAATGACTTTGTTCCGGGCAATAAAATCCAGATCAATATAGGCCGTGATACCAATAACACACAGGCCTTTAAAGGAATTATTATAAAACATGCAGTTAAGGTAAAAGCCAACGGTCATAGCCAGTTGCATATAGAATGCCAGGACGAAGCTGTAAAAATGACAATTGGCAGGCACAGTCACTATTATGAAAAAGTAAAAGACAGCCAGGTCTTTGATGAACTGATAAGCAAATATGCATTGCAATCTGAAGCAGCAAGCACAACACTTACGCACAAAGAACTCGTGCAGCATCATATTTCTGACTGGGATTTTATGCTGCTAAGGGCAGAGGCTAATGGTATGCTTGTGCAAGTAAATGACGGAACTATAAAAATAGCAAAACCCACTATTGCAAATGAAGTCCTACAAATCAATTACGGTTCCTCCATTTTGGAGTTTGAATCAGAAATAGATGCCCGGTTCCAGCTAAAGAATGTTCAGGCTTCTTCGTGGGATTATAGCAACCAGAAATTATTTAAAGCAGATACCTCATCTATAAATTTTTCAGAGCCGGGAAATTTAGATGGAAATTCAATTGCTGGTGCTGTTAGTCCTGACAAATATGAAATGCATCATAGCGGTCACAAGCTGGAACAGGAACTACAGGATTGGACTGAGGGCATCATGTTGCGAAGCCGTCTTGCTAAAATAAGAGGAAGGGCACGTTTCATTGGATTTGCTGGCATCAAGCCGGGTGATACAGTGAAAATTTCAGGTGTAGGAGAAAGATTCAACGGCAAAGCTTATGTAACCGCTGTGAGACAAGAGGTCGGCGGCGGCACATGGCAAACCCAAATACAGTTTGGCCTTGATCCTGCACGATATGCCTGCCAGCACAACGATGTATGCGACATTCCTTCGGCTGGCCTCGTAGGTGCAATACATGGCTTGCAGATAGGCATAGTAGTCAAGTTGGAAAATGACCCCGACGGGCAAGACCGTATTCTTGTAAAAATACCGGTGATAGACAATGATGCCCAGGGAATATGGACACGTGTAGCTAGTTTGGATGCCGGGGCAGACAGAGGGGCATTCTTTAGGCCGGAAATTGGGGATGAAGTAATAGTGGGCTTTATAAACGATGATCCCCGCGATGCAGTATTATTAGGAATGCTTCATAGCAGTAACAAGCCTGCACCTATTTCTGCTAAAGACGATAATGACGAAAAGGGGTTTACAACCAGGAGTAAAATGCATATCAGTTTTAATGATAAAACTAAAACAATAAAAATAGACACACCTGCGGGCAACAGCATTACACTGGACGAGCAGGGTGCGAAAATAGAAATCATAGATCAAAACCAAAACAAAGTAAGCATGACGCCAACAGGTGTCAGTTTGGAAAGCCCTTTGCAGGTAGAGATAAAAGCTGGTACAGTACTTTCTCTTAGTGCAGGTGTTTCTCTCGCTATTAGCGCACCTTCTCTTGCTATAAAGGCCGATGCCGATGTAAGCATAAGTGGTGCCACGGCCAAACTGGCAGCACAAGGCCCTGCTGTCATAACCGGATTGCCGGTAAAGATTAATTAGTAAACCAAAATATTGAAAATCAAAAATCAATACATTAGACATCAAAAAATCAGACATCAAAAATCATAAATCATGCCCGCAGCAGCCAGAATAACAGATTTGCATACATGCCCTTTAGCAACACCTAACCCACATATAGGTGGGCCGGTTACAGGACCAGGCGTTCCTATGGTGCTGATAGGCGGTTTGCCTGCGGCTGTAGTTTCTGACCTGTGTGCATGTGCAGGACCTCCAGACGCAATTGTTAAAGGATCTGCAACCGTAATAATAGGCGGACGGTTTGCGGCAAGACAGGGTGACCTGACTGCACATGGAGGGGTAATAGTAAGCGGGTTTCCAACAGTGCAAATAGGCGGATAAAAATTAAAAACTATGAACCAAACATTCAATTCATTCCTCGGCAGGGGGTGGGCATTTCCTCCAACATTTGTCTTAGAAGCAGGTACTGTAGAATTGGTAAGCGGTACGGTGGATATAGCGCAGAGCCTGGATATACTGCTAAGTACCAGTTTGGGCGAAAGACTGATGCAGCCCGGTTATGGATGCAACCTGAATGACTATATGTTTGATTCGCTTAACAATAGCCTTATCGGTATCATCAAGCACCATGTGGAAAATGCCATTCTAAATGGCGAACCGCGAATAGTAGCCGAAAGGGTAGATGTTACAGCTCCGGATTCTTTTGACCTGTTAGAGGGAAAATTTATTATTACTGTTGAGTATGCCATACCGGGCACTAATTCCAGGTTTAATTATGTGTATGATTATTACCTGAACGAAGCGGCGACATCTGTATAATAAATAGAAAATCAAATAGCCATCAACCAATCATATCCATTCATGTTAGACTGTTCATGCCTTCTCCATCCTTTTCAAAATGACCCGGGAACGAGTCAGCGGCAGCGTGTGATGGAAGACCTGCTGGATGGGGCTGCAAGAATAGATGCACGGACACTCGCAGACCTGCTCGATTACTTTATGCAGATGTCCCGTCATATCAACTATTATGACCTGGAAATGAATATCAACGATTGGCAACCGTTTTTTCGCAAAAGCCTTCCATTCACACTTGCTGGCATCATAAAATTTCCACTTCAAAACGCTGAAGATAGTTTTAGCCTTTACAACAGCCTGTTCGAAAAGCAACCATCTGCCGCTGGTCTGCAATTGAATATTTTCTTTCTTTATCATCGTTTCATCAGACCCATCAACGACTGGCACCAGTCGGTACAAGATAGCGATTTGCCACTGTTGCCCTTTATTGAGCAATTGATAAAAAACAAACTGCAGCAGCCTGTCAGGCAGTTTATAAAATATGCTTACGAAGCAGTCAAACATTTTGAGATTAAAAAATTGAATTTCGCCCCACTATATGAAAATAGTGTCTGGAACCTCCCATTAGCCGAAAATTCAGGTATACACACCGACTTCAGCACAAGCAATAATACCAGCCATGCAAGAATCAATCGCCTTAACAACGATTTAAAAGCATTGCTTCCTATACTATCAGGTGCAGTAAAAAGGCTTGCTATGGAAGCCGGAAAAAACCTGGAACAAAGCTTTCTGCCTTTAAAAGAAGATTTACAAAAGCAGCACCAGCCCCATTTGGCTATGCTGTTTGCGTTTTTAAACATGTTCAGGCAGGTACAAGACGACCTCAATCAATATACCCGCAAGCACCTTGATTATTTTTACAAAGACATCCTTCACTTCAATTCAGAAGGGGCGGTTGCTGACAAGGCCCATGTCATTTTTGAGATACAAAAACAACTGAAAAGTTATTTGCTAAGAAAGGGCCTGAAAGTAAAAGATGGAAAGGATGAAAATGGACAGGAAATATTATTTGAACTGGACGATGATATTGTAGTAACGCAGACAACCATTGCAGACAAGCGGACATTGTTTGTAAATAATGAAACATTCGACAACGGCGCTTATGTAGAAGGTGTGTACATGGCGCCTGTGGCAGACAAAGCAGATGGTGTTGAAATTGATTTTAAGGACGCCCCGAAAAACTATTATACTGTCGGGGGCAAATACAGCAAGTTTATTGATCCTGAAGCCAAACTGATAAAACCCTATCCTAATGCACGGCTGGGTTTTGTGCTTGCTTCACCTGTGTTGTATTTGCAGGAAGGGAGTACGAGGATAGTGGAGATAAGTATAAAGTGCAAGCTTGATGAGAATTTATGCAGTGAGGTTTCAAAATCAATCGGACTATCCGAAAAAGATTGTTGTAATCAAAATGGTAGTATCATCGATGATAGAAATAGTATTAAGTATCCTCCATTTTATTCATCAAAGGATTTCTATGAGCATTTAAATTGTATGCTTAAACATACTTTCTATTATTTCAATCAGGATTTACTAAAACAAGCTTTAAAAAAAGGAATAAGCCAGGATTTAGCCTCAAGGCTTAGAAAACATTTTCTTCAGGGAGAAAATAAGTTTTATAAGAAGCTATCACAAAAAGATTATTGCAATTGTCTGTCACGAAAGGATGAATATGAAGGAGTTCTTAATCAAAAAGACTACAACGCTTTTTTTAAAAAAGAAGAACGGGGAATACTATCTGAATGGATAAAACCACGAAGGGCGTTCCGTATTTTGTTTAGCGGCGAAAAAGAATGGATTGAGCCAAGTTCTATTAATATTTTGCGCTTATATCCAAACTCCATTTCTCCTGCTGGTGAATTTACTTTTAAAATAAAAGTCACATTATCTCCAGATAAAGATGCCGTTGCTTTTTATAATAAAGAAAAGCTGAAAGAAGATGTAGGCACTACCCAGCCGCTTGTAAAAGTAGAGTTAGATGATAAAATAAAACTAATAGATATTCCACTAAAAGGCAAACCTAAACAAAAAGGTGAGGAGCAAGGCGATTGTTGCACACAAACTGATAATTGTTGTGTGCTAACAGCGACAGATCCGGAGGATGATAAGCACCAAATTTCTTTATACCACTTTTTCAGGAATGTAATAATCGATGAAATACTACCAACTGATGAAGTGATAAATGTTAAGGTTTGCGGTCTTAAAAAAATCATTGTCCAAAATGATGAAAGCGCAATGGATGTGAATGGACCGATAATGGTATTTGGTGCAAGGCCAAAAGTCGGCTCGAACTTTTATATTGGAAGCAAAGAGATTTTTTATAAAAATTGGCAGGAGATATGGGTAAATGTGACCTGGAAAGATCGACCTGAAAAGTTTGAAGATCATTATTCGCATTACAATTTTGAAAAATATGAAGATAAAAAAGATAAAATTAAAAATGATTCATTTAAAGCAAAAATCACTTTATTGGAAAAGGGTGTTTGGCAAGAAAAAGAAATAAAAGATATATTTATTAACGACCCGGCTTTGCCAAATAATAGTTGTTCTTATTTTCCTCAAGAAACCAATAATAATACTTACCGAATAATTCCAGTTGATTTCAATCCCCCTTATATTGTCCCGGTTCTTGAGCAAAGTTCTCTGGCGCCTTATAATGTTCTATCACAGTATGGCTTCATAAAATTCACACTAAGTGGTGTCAGTTTTCAGCATGACAGGTTTTCTTATGCTATCATCAGGCATATCACGGCATTGTCTGATTTAATGGATCCCTACAACATTTCTAAAGTACAAGGACTTATTGGAAATACCCAAATTTTGGTAACCAAAATCCTTTCAAAAATTGCTGCTATCCAAACAAAGATATCGATTATACAATCACTGCAAATAGGAATTGATGCAGATATTAATAACAGCATTTCAGGATTACAAGTCCTAATTAACCAGCTTGATAACTATCTTGGAAACGCCTTAAGTATATCTACTTTAACTGCAACTCGTATGCAAATAATTATTGCACGAAATTCAATTTCTTCTTCAATCATCCCTAAAATATTTGGCATTGATTCAAAAAATGGATCAATTCAGACAGAAATAAATATAATCACCTCTTTAATAACTGACGATCCCACACCTACTATAGCTTTAGACTTTGACCATCCTAACACCTTTGTATTAGTAGGATTAATCCGGTTAGTTAAAGAGTTAGATACTATTATTAAAGATATTGCTGATAAACTAAAAGTTGATGAAGACCTCAAAGGCTTACCTAAAGAACCCTATACGCCTACACTAAGTTTTATCTCTCTTGACTACACAGCCATCGCCACCATAACCGACATCGACCTCATCCACCTCTACCCATACCCCAACACCTACAAGCCTGAAGAAATATCCCTTCAACCACCGCTCTTCCCAACCTTTTGCGATGAAGGTACTTTATTTCTTGGCCTCAAAGATTTAGTGCCGGGAGATAACCTGAACATTCTCTTCCAGCTTGCCGAAGCCACTTCCGATTCTGAATCTGATCCGGAAGATGTGTGGTGGTATTATCTTGACAGCAATGTGTGGAAACCTCTACGCAAAGGCTTTGAAGTATTGGACGATGCTACAAAAAACCTCACCACGTCGGGCATCATAAAACTGGCCTTACCGGCCAACATGACTAAGGACAATACAGTCATGCCCAAAGAATATCATTGGATAAAAGCGGCCATAGCGAAAAACAGCAAAGCCGTCGGTGAAACCATTGCTATTATTCCCCAGGCTATGTTGTCGGTCTTTACAAACCAAGAGGCTAATGACAAGCTAAGGCTTGCCAACTCATTGAAGTCAGAAAGCATTTCAAAGCTAAGCGTAGCTGATGCTTCTGTAAAAAGTGTAGCCCAACCTTTTGATTCTTTTGGCGGGGCCGTGCCTGAAAGCGAAAGCCTGTTTTATGTGCGTGTCAGCGAAACACTCAGGCACAAAGGCAGGGCCATACAAGCATTCGATTATGAAAGAATCGTGTTGCAGGCATTTCCCGAACTGTACAAGGCAAAGTGTATCAATCACAGTTTTGCACTCAATGCACATCAATATAAAAATGACTTTCCTTACTCACCGGGATATGTCATGCTGGCCGTTATTCCAGACTTATATAAATTGAAAGCGGGTAATTCTTTTGAGCCCAAAGTGCCCGTCAGTATTATTGAAGACATCGAGAAATATTTGCAAAAACGCACTTCCCCTTTTGTGCGTTTCCGGGCAATGAACCCACGCTACGAAAAGATAAATTTTTGTATCAGGGTACAACTGGTAAAAGGGAAGGATGAAAATTATTTTAAAGAAAAATTGAAGCAGGACATTAGAGAACTGCTTGCACCCTGGGCAGTAGGCAAATATGATAAGCTCACATTTGGCCAATGTATCTACCGCTCAGATATTATCCGCCTGCTGGAGACAAGCGATTATGTTGACTTTATTTCAGATTTCAGGATGGGCAAAGCGAAAGGCATTGATTCTCCTGATGCAAATAAGACTAAAGTATGCCCCGATACTCCACGCTCCATTTTAATAGCAGGCGATATAGAAGTTTGTATTGATAAACCGGATTGTGGCGAGAAAGATGAGAGTATTCATATTTGCCTGAAAGTAAATTATAAAGAAAACGAAAATTATAGTGAAAAATCAAATTGGAGTTCTTTAGTTGAAGGTATAAAAAATGACATTAAAGACTTTTTTTCAAAAATTAAATGTGGGCAATGTGTTGAAAGTTATTATATTACTAAGTCGTTGGAGGATAAATATGACATCATAGATTCTAAGTATTTTAAAATGGCAAGGCTTAATAGCGATCCTCAATCAATTATTTGCCCCACTTCGTCCTGTTCTATTTTAAAATTAGGCACTACTAAAGTTTGTCTTGATAATGAAAGTTATAAAAACTGGAATCCGGTAAAGCCAACCATACTATCAAAGGCAAAACCTAAACCTATAATTGATTACTGCATAAAAGATAAAAAGGAAACTAGTTAGCATGGCGGAGGAAGAAAAAAATAAAACAATTAGCAAGATTAATACAGGGTTTCCCGGGTATCTTAATTTTGATAAACTGCGTAGCAGTGCTATTGAGTATCTGGGAAAGCTTTCCGGCAAGATATGGACAGATCACAATGTTCACGACCCGGGAATAACCATACTGGAAGTACTCATTTATGCGCTCATGGATTTGGGTTATAGGACCAATTTGCCTGTCAATGATTTATTTAGCCGCAATCCTGATGATAAAACGCCGGATAATAATTTCTTTACCCCGGCACAAATACTGGGCAACAATACGCTTACCATAACCGATTATAGGAAAATGCTGTTGGATATAACAGGCGTAAAAAATGCATGGCTTGAAATAGATAATACAACCTCTGTAGTGTTTTGTCCACCTGTGTCCGCTACCGGCCAGGGGAATATTGATAATACCAAAGATAAAGATGAAGAAGAGCCTTGTAAGTGCGATAAAATAAACGGACTGTACCATGTTTACGTGCAACTGGAAGATGAAACATCCAAAGATAAAAGCAAGAGAAAAAAAGCGCTTACTAAAATAAAAAGAGCGCTAATGGCTCATCGCAACCTGTGCGAAGATTTTGTAGATATACAAGTGTTGCGTAATTATAAGATAGGCTTGTGTGCTGAAATAGAATTGGGCGCAGATGCTGACATAGAAGATGTTTATATAAAAATGGCTGAAGCTTTGGATGAATATTTCTCGCCTGCTCCGGGATTTTATTCTTTACAACAATTGTTGGACAAAGGAAAATCTATAGATGAAATTTATGCCGGCAGGCCATACAACACTACAGAAAGCCATGGGTTTATAGACACAGATGAGCTTGAGCAACTGCACCTGAAGAAGGAATTGCATCTCTCCGATGTTTACCATGTGCTGTTTGATATTGAAGGCATAAATGATATACGGAACCTGGCATGGCTTCCGTGTGGCAAAACAAAGGGAGATTCCAGCTGGAAGTTTTCATTGCCCAAAAATCATGTACCGCGGTTTTCTGCATCTTGTTCCGGATTTACTTTTACAAAAAGCAGGATAACTGTCAACTTCAATAAAAGAGAGTTTGAATCATTATTCAATTTAAAATTTTCCAGCGGTCAAAAAGCGCTTTACGAAGTTGGTTCACCTTATCTAAATACAACAAACCCAACAGGTGCATATAGAAACGATCTTGCAGAATATTACTCTATCCAAAATGACTTTCCTGCTGTTTACGGCATTAAGGAAGGGGAACTGGAACGCGATGCACCTGCATCCAGGAAAGCGCAGGCACTACAGTTGCAAGGTTTTCTTTTGTTTTTCGACCAGTTGCTTGCCAATTATCTTACGCAGTTGAAAAACATGCGTTCTTTGTTTGCGTTATACCCTTCGGGAAACGAAAATGAAAACCACACTTATTTCACTAACGAGCTAAGTGATACCCCGCAATTGCAAAAACTATTGCGGTTTGGAAAAGGCATGAATGATGAAAATAGCCTTGGCTCGGCGGGCAGTATTGTTGCATATCCTACAGGCAGAAAAAAAATAGAAGATCTTATAAATGAGATCAAGCCGCAGAATAAGCTACGCTTCCAGTTTCCCAATTGCAATGTCCCTGGCAAAGATTTTCCACCATATCAATTTTGCTATGCTACGGTGAGGGACCAGTCAACGTTTCAATTGCAGAACGATATTTCTAATAATTTATACGAACCTGTTATTGTCTCTAACCTCAGGGATGAATATTTTTTTTACATCGAAAATTCATCGAAGGATTATGTACTCATCAGCAAAGACATTTATAAAACTGAAAGTGAAGCTGCCAGTGCTGCTACTTCCATCAGGTATATTGCCGCATTTTCTAATAACTGTAGAAAGTTTACTCTTTCAGCTTCTGGAAACGAACCTGAATATTTTTCCTTTGATATAGACCTGAACCTTGACTATACAAAATATCTTCAGTTAATAGCCGAAGATGAACAATTGTACACATCTCGTAGGCAGGGATTTTTAAACCACCTTTTGTCTCGCTTTGCAGAAAAATTTACGGATTATGCATTGCTCACTGCCCCTTTTTCCAGCGCCAGTCATTTGCAAACACAGCAAATAAAAGCGGAGGAAAATTTTCTTCGTCATTATCCAGATTTAAGTAGCAACAGGGGCAAGGGGTATGACTACCTGAAAAATAGATGGAACAATGATAATATTGCTGGCTTTGAAAAACGCTTTAAAGCACTGGCCGGAATTGAAAACTGGAAGCGTCATTATCTCTGCAATTTTGTAGTGGAAGAAGCCGATGCGCTTTACTATCTCACTATAAGTTTGTTTGACCTCACATTTCGGGTAAAAGAAAAAACGGTCAACAGTGAAGAGGCTTTCACCTCATTAAAATCTATTTATGAAAAACTGAAAGACCCGGTTTTTTGTGAAAAATATGTAGAACTGGAAAATAAATGGGAGTTGTATATACAAGATGCAGCAGGGAAAAAATACACCTATCTCCATCAGCTTTTTACAAAAGAGGAAATAGAACACGCTAAAAAAAGACTGGCTTCAATATTTGATTTTACGCCGGATACAGAGAAGGATATATTTATCAGCAAATACATTCACAAGGTTGTATTAACCGATTATGGAGACAAAAAGATTGGAGAAAGCAAGCTGGATTTTGAAAATGATGGTACTGCTACGGATTACCTGGCTGCAATAGCTAACAGCACTTCCGTACTTAAAAACAGGTATAAACAGTTTCACTGGCTACAAGATAAAAAGCTTAATAAACTGGTTGTAATATCAAAAAATTCATCTTCCTATACTTTGATAGATGAAGGCCTGTTTAATTTTAAAACAACTGATGTTTTACTTAAAAATAAGACCAGGAAGAAGTTTTATTCTCTCATCAAAACAGGCAGCGAACAATTTGATGGTATCATACAATTTGAATCATTGACTTTATACAACTCTGAAGAAGAAGCATATAAAGGGTTTAGAAAGTTGTTGCCACTGTTCACTTCAGAAAATAACTACAGCGTTAATCAAAATAAAAACACAGGCAAATACCAGGTTTTTATAAATGAAGGTGAACAAAAATTATCCGTCTTCTTCGATGAGTACGGTGAACAGGACGAAGCAAACAATAAAGTAAAAGAAATAACAAAAGAGCTTTCTAAATATACGTACAAGCTATCCGTTACAGAACCCATCCCACACAAATGGGAGTTTTCGTACAAAATGCAGAACTCTGATGGGAATAATATAGACTTTGAAAGTCGTGGAAATTATGAAAGCCTTGAAAAGGCTAAAGAAGCGATGATTGAATTTTACAGAGATCCTTCTTCATTAGAAATTAAGGTAATCGAAAGCGAACTATTTCTTGTGCTTGAAAAAGAAAACCAAAACATTGTTTGTATAGCTAAAACTGCATCAGCGGGCCTGGCTACAATTGCAATGGCAAATAAATTTTTGAGTTTTCGAAAAGACCTGCACAAAAAAGTATATGATATTTCTGATGCGGTCTTATATGAAATGGTGAAAGATAATCGGGCAAACCCCGATGAAAATTATATTTATAAACTGGTTGATAAGGATAACAATGCAGGAATTTCTGTCGAAAAATCTGGCGAAACTGGTGCAGAGGAACTGAGGAGAAAATTAATAAAGCATGCAACTGAAGGCTATAATTATCTTGAAATTGATACAGGCGGTCATATTATTCACGAAAGAAAAGATGCAGTTACTAAAGTAAAATGGTACCATTACCGGGTTGTATGCACAAACAGGAACTATCGGAAAGGTACACATGCCGGCAAGCCTCTTATACTTTTTGAGAGCGTAAAAGGATACCTTACTAAAAATGAAGCGGCTGATTCCTTTACCAAAAATTATCTACATATTTTAAGATTTGCCCGCTTCGAAAAGAATTATGGGAAGGATAAAAAAATAAGCACCGAAGAAGTGCTGGTTCATTCAAACGATGTTTGCTTTAAGCCTAAGAGTATTGTATTCATTCCTAAAAAAACAATGGAGGAGTACAATGGTTACGAAGTGCATAAAGAACTGATCCCACTTGCTGCAAGTTACCCAGTTCGCATTATAAACATTCGGCGTAAAGACGATGAAAGCAGGAAGCCAAAGTGGAAATATTTTTTTTATGTGGGCAAGGTTGATGATAATCTGAAAACTTACACAAAAGATTGGATAAGTGGAAAGCTGTACAACAATGCTAAAGAAACAATGCAGCACTTACAGTTTTTTCTGACATTATTAAAATACCCGGGTAATTTTTTTATAGAAAAAAAGCCTTCGGATTGCCAATTTTACGTTCATGTAAAAGAAGTGCTTGCAATGAGTGCCCAGGGGTTTAAGGCTCCTGAAGATGCATGGGGAGAGAAAGGAATAGAAAAATTTATTTGCGTATCACAAAGCGAAAATAGCTTTCAGGGCTACTTAAATCCTGATAAATGTGCTGACAGCTTTTTTGTGGCCTGTGGAAATACGGGATTGGTTCATCCTTGTGTGTATGAAACAGCAAGAAGAAGAGATGAGGCCATGCAGCAACTATGCCAGGCTGCACAGAAGTTTAGTTTTTTTGACCTGATTCATAAAGAGATTGATGGCATAATCAAACTGTATGACGTTGATACTTTACATAACATCCCTAAGCCCAAAGAGTTGGCAATCCTTAACCTCGACGAAAAAATTTTTTCTACATGCAAATGGCTTAGTATTCTCAGCGAATTAGTTTATGATGATGCTTGCTACCCTGAAAATGAGCCTATACCTAAATTATTATACACAAATAAAAAATCGGGTAAGAAGATATTACTTGCTGAAGCAGTTGAAGAAAAAGACATGAATAAGTGGAAAATTCAAATGCGGAAGACGTTGTTTTATTTTCCACTCATTAAAAAAGATGATCAATGTGGCACTCAATCCGGGAAGAAAAAATATTATATTGAAATAAAATTTCCGGCTTTACAGAAAGGCGAAAATGAATCGCCTGACAGTGGCAAATGCCGGGAGATGATTGTTGATAATAATACCGGGGATTGCAAGCCTAGCTGCCATGTAGCCTGGAAAAGCGATTGTTGTTTTGATGACTGCTGCAAAGCGTTGGACTTTTACCTGCAATCAGTTTTTTTGTTGCGAACACATGAGCATTACAAGCCCATCAACGATTGTGATTGCATGTCTTATCGCATTGGCATCTATCCTCCTTTGTCATTGAAAGACAAAAATGAATTTCTTCACAAATACAAAACATTTGCATCAGAAACAAACTGGGTTTGTAAGACTAATAAAGAGGATGGAACTAATACCAATGAAAATAATGTTCCCAACAATGAAACTCTCGTATGCACAAGTGAAATAATAGCTATCAATCCCCAGCAGTATCCCAATAATCTAATGGCATGCGAAGCCATTGACCGCGCAAAAAAACTCATAAACAGCGAAGGCTTGCACCTGGTAGAGCATATTTTATTAAGACCGCATTGCCCGGAAACGGATCTTTCTGGCAATCGGAAATACACAGATTGCGAAGGACAGCCGACAACCCATTTGGCAAATGAGATATGCCATTTTAAATGGGAAAGCAGGGATAAAGAAGACCCATGCCCCGATAATGAAGCAGCCTGCTTTACACCTGGGTGCGATCCTTATTCATTTATTGCCACAGTGGCACTACCCGCATGGCCACAGCGGTTCCGCAGCAAAGAGAGCAGGCAAATTGTAGAAAAGCTACTGCAACGTGAAGCCCCGGCTCATGTATTGCTTCGGATACTCTGGTTAAGACCCCGTGACTTTTGCTGCTTTGAGTATTATTTTAAACTCTGGACTCACTGGTTAGGAAAAAAACTTTGCAAAGATTTTGAATATCAGCACAGTGAGTTTCTACATCTGTTGTTCAAAAAGGACTTTGATGATACAAAAGAGTATGAATGCAAAGAGTGTTCGCCATGTTCCTGTGCTAATGAAAAAGAATCATGTTTTGAGGATGAGGATGAAAAGTGCAAGGATGTAACGGTTTTAAAGAATGTCAACCAGCTTTTTGGCTGGTCAAACAAGACCGATTTTGATTACGAAAAATGTGAGCCTTGCAAGAAGGATAAAGCCGATACAACTAAAGCCGAACTGCCGGCTAATGAGCTGAAGGCAGATACAGCTTCCGGAGTCATAAAAATCCCGGATGAAAAAGGACAACAAAAGCCGCTAGAAGATACAAGCATTTCTGAACCACGGGTCTTAACCATAAATTGGGATAAAAAGGACAAGACCAATTTAATGCGGAAGAGAGCTACCAGTTACAAAGAAAATATTAAAACAATAGCAGATCGAAACAAGGAAAGTGTTGTTGCCGGGAACGCTTCTATCTTTCTTACAAGAGCACCTTCCCTCACCGAGTTTGGACAGCTAACAGACAGAATACTAAATGATAAGACTGATAAAAAATCTATGCACAAAGGTTTAAGCAAAGAAGATAAGAAAGTACTTCTGCAGAACATTGCATGGAATTATATGGACCAGGTATGCTTTGACGATAAAAAGGAAATAGAAAAAATAGCCGGATTGAAAAAAACATTTGAACTTATAAAAAGCAAAGCCATAAATATTAGCTCTTGGTACAGCGAATGGAAAAGCGTATCATTTAGTGCGTTTGAGCCAGGCATTGATTTTAAAAAAATTGAGAGACTTTTTAAATAATTGGATACCGTTGATACAATAAATAATAGGGAAATATGAATTCATCAAAATCCCAACGATATGTGTCATATGTGTTCTTAGCTTAAAAACCATGCAGCACATCATTAAAAAGCAATTGATAGAACTAACGCTGGATAAGCGGTTGAATCATTTTCATATCCAGCATTTAGTAAGCAAACATTACCACAATGATATAATTCCTGTGTTGCAAAAAGTATTTGATAAAATCGGAAACGAAGACCAGATAATTGAACTGGATAAACTGGAAATAGATCTCGGAATACTTACAGAAAAAAGTATCGAAAAAAACGAATGGACAGCTTTGCTTCAAAATAAAATAGAAGAACTTTTAACCAAAATAATTGAATCAAAAGCACCTGCTGACCCTGCCCATTCCAAACCTAAAAGACTCAGCATTTTTAAGCAGTGGTTCTTTTATATGCAAAATGGCTATCTGCCCTGGAATGCATTAAAAGCAGGTGAGGGGTGGTATCAACAGGTGCTGGAAGCGTTGGCAATAGACTTTGAAAGTGTTCAACTATTGCGTCAAGCAGTCCGATTGCAGACATTTTTTCTGAAAAGAATCGTTGCGCAACACAATGAAAGCTTTTTGCAAAATCTTGCAGAAATATTTACTGCACAAAAGCAAGATGAATTGCCCGCTGCAATTGATGAAATGATTGTATTCATTACATGGCAGCAAACAAAAGACAAAGCACACACGATAAAAAGTGAGAGGGAAATAAAAAAGCAACTGTGGGCAGAAGCTATACAACTTGCTGCTGTCTCAAACGAAACCACAGCCCAAAAGAAGATAGCTGAACAGGTAGTAATGTTGGTACTGAAAGAAAAGGAAGTAATAAAAAGCCTGCCCGCTGTTGTTAGTAAAAAGTTGCAAATAACGTTGCCATATTTTGCTGCATTTATCAAAAATGTACAAGCAAGGGTTGACAATGAAACCAAGCTTGGAAAAGCAGTAAAAAAGGAAAAAGATATTAGAGTCAGTAAAAAATTGAGTTTAACAAATAATGAAGCTGGTGTTGAAAAAACAAAAGAACCATCAATAAAAGGTTTAGAAAAAGTTCATGTAAAAACCGATGTTGAAAATATAGAGATCATTGAAAGAGAAAGCAAAAGCCTTATTCATACTTTAGATGAAGAAGGGATTTTTGTAGCAAATGCCGGAGTTGTGCTGCTTCATCCTTTTTTAAATTCCTTGTTTAAGCGGTTGAACCTGGTAAGCGAAGGAAAGTTTGTGAATGAAAACCTTCATCAGCAGGCTTTGTACATTGTTCATTACTTAAGCATGGGCAATACAATTGCCGAAGAGCATGAGTTAACTATTGCAAAAGTATTATGCGCTTATCCTTTAGATGAACCTGTTGATAATGATATAGAAATTAAACGGGAAATGCTGAATGAAGCTGTAGAAATGATTGGTGCTGCATTGCAGCAGTGGGACAAGCTACAGAACACTTCACCCGCAGGTTTGCGGGAAGGGTTTCTGCAGCGCAATGGAAAACTACATTCAAAAAGCGGGACAATCAACTTGCAGGTAGAAAAAAGTGCTATTGATGTATTATTAGATTACCTGCCCTGGAACCTAAGTATGATTAAGCTGCCTTGGATGAAAGATATACTAAGAGTGGAATGGAGGTGAAAAGTAGCAAGATGTTAGTAGCAAGATATTAGACAGGACATATTTTTTTATGAGGATTGTGATTTTATTGTTTCTCTGAAAAAAAACTCTGTTTTTTCTGTGGTTTAAAAAAATAAAATGAAAACGGCCGAGCCAAAATCTGTAGCGACAAAACCAAAAAGCAATGCCCCTTTTTTTGGAAAAGAAGGCCGCTCAGATTTTTTTGGCTCTGCGGCAAAGGAACAACCATTTTTTGGCAGAAAAAATAACATACAGGCAAAGCTAACCATAGGCCAGCCCAACGATAAGTATGAGAAAGAAGCCGATGCAATGGCCGACAAAGTAGTACAGCGATTAAGCAATAACACGCCAGACGTTACTCACAAAAATGGTAATGCCATACAAACAAAACCTGCTGCTCCATTAGTAAACAACATCACTCCTTTTGTTCAGACAAAATGCGCTGCCTGCGAGAAAGAGGAAAAGCTGCAAAAGAAAGAAGATGATGACAAAAAAGCAGTGCAGGAAAAAATACAACTGAAGCCAATCTTTGAAAGCAACGGTCCGCCACCCGATGACGAAAAAAAGATACAACGGAAATGTGCAGAGTGTGGGAAAGAAGAGAAGTTGCAGAAAAAGGAAACCAATTCCTCAAACCCTGCTTCGGGTGATATTGAAAGCAGCTTAAATTCTTCTAAAGGTTCGGGCAGTCCTTTACCTGCTGATACGCGAACACAAATGGAAAGCTCTTTTGGAGCAGATCTTTCGGGGGTACGCATACACAACGATAGTAAGGCAGCGCAGATGAGTAGCGACCTGAACGCACAAGCATTTACTCATGGCAACGATATTTATTTTAATGAAGGGAAGTATAATGCTGGCAGCAATGAAGGCAAACATTTATTAGCTCATGAGTTAACACATACTGTGCAGCAGGGTGCCAGTGTACAACGTAAAGAAATTGCTACACCTGAGACAAGCATCATTCAAAAAAAGAGCCCTGCAACTGTTCCGGCAAGGCCTCAAAGTTCACAAGTAGTGGATATTTCAAAAGGTAGTTTTAGCCCTTCTGAAATTGTGAAAAAGGAAATTGAAGAGGCCAAAAATGATGGGGGGCTGGATGTTCGAATCAAGGCAGGCCCTTTTGCAGAACAAGGTGTTATAAGGATTGAAAAAGATTTGGAATCCTATGATTCCAAATCTCCTGCTTACCTGGCATTGACGAACGCATGGCTGCAAAAAATACCCGGGCTATTTCTTCGCATTGAAGTTAAAAATAACGTTGTAAGCGGTCTTGTATCTGTAAAAACAGGAAAATCGGATATTGGTAATTGGCTTCAAAGTATAAAAAGAGCTGAAGAGCAAATAGGATTGGGCTTTCATTTCAAAGGGTTGCCCTTACAAAATAACATTGTAAATAAATTAGAAGGAGGAACGCTTTCGCTAGGGTTTAAAGACTTTACCATATCTATTGGAGGTTTTATTGACCTGAAATTGAATATGGAACTGGCAAATATGAGTACCCCAGTATTCGATGGGTCAGCCACATTAAAAATGAAAGGTGCTGAAGGCATCGTAAATGTAGATAATAAAAATCAAGGGAAGCTTGGCGGTTCTGGTAGTTTAACCATCGTAGGTTTTAAGGGTTTCAGTGGTTTGCTTGAGGTAAAATATGATGCCATAACGGGTTTAGTGGATATTCATGGGAAAGCTGAATATAGTGGTGATAAGCTGTCGGGGGCAATAGATTTGGTGTCAACAGATCTTGCAACTGCCAATGCTTTTGCAAAAGATGCCATCAAAGCTGCAGGTGGTGTAGAAAATGCGCAGAATGCAGCCCCACCTGCGGTTGTACCTGCACCAAAGAAAATTGGTGAAAGAGGTATTGCAGGTGTTGGTCAATTGCAGTTCCATCTTACCGAATGGTTTGCAGGAACCGTAAATGTGATTGTGGATGCAGAAGGGCATGTTACTGTGATAGGGAAAATTGCACCACCTGGTGAAATAACACTCTTCAAACAAAAAGACTGGGATGATGAACTGTTTAAATTTGAAGCGAAAGCATACTACGGCATACCGGTAGTGGGTAACCTAAATCTTTTTGCCAATATCAGCTTACATACTATTGCAAAACTCGGCCCTGCCAAAATTTATAATATTGAGATCATTGGTACTTATTCCACCGACCCGACAGTACAGAAAAACATACAGATTGCCGGCTCCATCAATATATCAGGTTATGCAGGATTGCGCCTCATTGCAGAGGGTGGCGCAGGCATTGAAATTCTAAGTCATGATCTTAAGTTTGGCGTAGCTGTACATGCAGATGTGGGCGTACAGGCTTATGCAGATGCAAGACCAACGATTGGGTGGCGTGATCCCGGAGAATTTTATATCAGTGGTACACTTGACTTAGTAGCGCAGCCGATGCTTGGATTGGGCGGCGATTTCTTTATTGCACTCGAAACGCCCTGGTGGTCGCCACTTTCGGATGACAGATGGACTTGGCCGCTGTTTGCTAAACAATGGCCGCTGACCGATCCAATCGGTCTTAGTGCAGAGTTGAAAAATTATGTACTCGGTTCTGGAAATGTACCTGAAATAACATTCAAAAAGCCTGAATTCGATCCATCCAAATTTATGACCAATATGGTGGATGATAAACTGCCGGAAAAAACAGGAGATGGCGGAACAGGCTCGGGTAGTTTCAAGGAAGATGGTTCGGTAACAAAACAACCATTGCCGGATAAGAAAAAACCCAAAACCGATAAAGCACAGGCAGGTAAAGAAAAAACTAAAAAGAGTGCACCAGCATCTAAATCGGGTAAAAGCAAAAAGGAGAAAAAAGCTGATCCCGAAACAGTGAAATTGTTTGAAGTAGCAGGTGCCAAGTTAAAAGGCGTTAAAGACCCAATAACAAGAGCAGACCTGCAGAAAAAATTAAATGAAATTGAAGCCAGCACAAAAGGGATTAAATTTACAATAAAGCAGGAAGGTACTAAATGGCTTGTGTCGTCCACAGCCAAGGGAATGAACAACCCACACCCGATTAAATTTAATGCGCTATTAACGGATGCTGATAAAAAGGGAGACGGTAAGAAAGATACGATTGAAGCAGCAGTTGCTGAAATAGATAAGGAGGGTAAAGAAAAAGTTGCAGATGGGGAAGTGACGAAGGCCGATGCGGATAAGATTGTGGCAGATGTGAAGAAAGACCATCCTGGGGTGATTCAATCTATTAGTGTGATTGATGGTGGGGAGACTTGGGATTTTGAGTATGTGCAGAAAGTAACGTTTAAAACGAATAAATTTAATGAAAAAAACAAACCTAAATATGCCCCAACTATTAAGAAATGGGAGGAGAAAAATGGTGTCATATCAGTATCAAAAAATGGTGTTTGGAAGTATACTGATTGGGATGGTAACAGTGTAACTTATGTAAATGGATTTCCTGTTTTCCCCAAAAAGTATATCAGACAGCAAGTTGACATTGATATGAAATGTAATTATACTACAGATTTTACTGAAGCAAATAAAAACGCACCTAAAGGGCCAATATTGCCTGAAAATACTTGGCATCATCATGAAAATATGAGGACAATGCAGGAGATACCGACAGAAATACATAACAGATTTACTCACGTTGGAGGAGTTTCTATATGTTTAAAATAAAATAAAAAATATGAATATTAAGCCTTTCGGAAAAACGAATCTTTTGGAAATTGATGTACTTGAAAAAAAAATAGGGTTTAAATTGCCCAAAGATTATATGTCTTTTTTATTGGAAAATAATGGGGGCGTAGTTAATCAATCTGTTTTTTTTGTAGATGATTTATCAGAACAAATTTTGTTTCAAGTTTTTTTTGGGTTAAAACTATCTAAAAGTTTAGATATTTATTTTTGGATTAAAGAATATAAAGGTGAAATTCCAGATAAATGCCTAATAATAGGTAAAGACCCCGGAGGAAACTTTATACTTCTAATAAATTCTGAGAAACACCAAGGAGTTTATTATTGGGACTATAACAGTGCTTTCTTAAAATCCAGTGAGGATAATAACACCTATTTTGTTGCCAATTCATTTAAAGAGTTTGTCGAAAGTTTTAAACAAATTTAGGATAAAGTTAAACATAGTAAATTTACTATGAAAACATAATTTTTCTTTTTTTTAAAAAAATAAATCCCTTTAAGCTTTTAAGTATATGCCATGATCAGATTTATATAGTATTGTTTTTAATTTTTTTTTAAACTTATCTCTTATGTCATACCTCTCCCGCCTATACAACCACCGCAATGCCCAATCTGCAGAGGGAAAAGACAAGCCCTTTTTCGCCAAAAAGCAGAAAGAGAATGACACTACAAAAAGGAACGCATTCTTTCAGGCAAAGCTGGAAGTGAATAAGCCCGGCGACAAGTATGAGCAGGAAGCTGATGCAGTGGCGAGCAAAGTGGTAGGCAATAAAACTGCCAATGCCGAACGACCTTCTGTGCAGCGTCTTTCCACAGAAGATGAAACTAAAATGCCTTCCACCAATGATGGCCGCATGGCTGAGGACAAACGAATACAGGAAAAATCCATGGTGCAGAAAACGGGTACTCCGGATAAAGAAAAGGAAAAGCCGATAGTTCAAAAAATGAATGCTGACCCGGAAAAAGAAAAAAAGAAAGGCATTCAAAAAATGGAACTTCCCGAAAAGAAAAAAGAAGAAGGTGTACCGGCAGCAGTTCAAAAAATGGGTGTTCCTGAAAAGGAAAAAGAAAAACCAGGGGTTCAAAAAATGAGTGCCGATCCGGAAAAAGAGAAGATGAAAGGCATACAAAAAATGGAACTTCCTGAAAAGAAAAAAGAAGAAGGAAAAACTCCGCCAATACAAAAATTGAGTGTACCGGAAAAAGAAAAGGAAAAACCTGCTATCCGGAAAATGGATGGTTCAATGAAAGAAGAAAAGGACAAAACGACAACCGCAGCAATACAAAGAAAACCAGGTGATGTTGCCGCCACAGCATCACCAAAGGTGGCATCAGCAATAAAAGATAAATCAGGCAAAGGTAATAGCCTGCCAAAAAAAACATTGCAGGAGATGAATACTTCTTTTGGAATGGATTTCAGTAATGTCCGCATCCATAATGATGGAGAAGCTGCTAAACTTAATCAGGAGTTACAGGCACAGGCATTTACCCATGGCCGTGATATTTACTTTAATAAAGGGAAATTTGATCCTGATAGTTCTGTAGGGAAATTTTTACTGGCGCATGAGCTTACTCATGTGGTGCAGCAAGGCAGCGGGCAGATAATCTCAAAATCAGAAGATACTACTGATATGGCGCAAAATAGCGGATGCACCAGCACGACAAGGGTTAAATGTCCTGGTTCTGTTAATCAATTTTCAAGGTTAGGCTATGTGGGCCTTATGACGTTGACAAATGTTGGAAGCTGTCCGCTTTATATACACTCTTTAGATGCGCAGGGAAATAATTTAGATCCTACAGCATCATTTCTTATACAGCCAGGGGAATCAAGAATTTACAACTCTGCAACAGATGCTACAAATACAGCGGTTGTATGCCATAACAATTGTGCAGGTGAGGGAATGATAAAGCACCCTTTTAATTGTGCATAAAAGGCTTTACTAATCAGAAAAGAAAAAAGATTTTTTTAAAACAAAGACACATGTCCATCATCTCCATCGCCATACAAAAAGGCGGCTCCGGCAAAACTACTACAGCTATCAACCTGGCTGCTGCGCTGCATCGCAAAGGTGAAAAAGTACTGCTGATAGATGCCGACCCGCAGGCGAGCCTTACACATTCACTGGGGATAGGTTACGATACGGAAGTAAACCTTTACACAGAGCTTTCTAAAGAAATGAAAGGTGAAAGCGGTGACCTCCATGCGGCAACTGTTATTACCAAAAGCGGCCTGTCACTCATTCCTTCGGCTATAGAACTGGCGGGTGCAGAGCTGGAACTGGTAAGTGTGTATGGCAGGGAACAAATATTTGCCTGGATGCTGGAAAAAGTGGCTGATAAATATGATTTCATTTTTATTGACTGCCCGCCTGCTATTGGCATGCTTACAGTCAATGCCCTGGCTGCAAGCCAATATATCCTGATGCCTCTGCAAGGAGAATTTTTGCCATTGCGTGGATTGGAAAGCTTTATGAAGCATTTTAAATCAATAAAGAAACTTAACAAAAACCTGGAAGTGCTGGGTTTTGTGCTTACCCGCTACGATGACCGCAAAACTATGAACCGCCAGATATTTCAGCAACTACAGGAGGAGTATGGGGAAAAAGTTTTTCAAACACATATTCGCAACAACATACAATTGGCAAAAGCGCAGGAAGCGGGTTTAGACATTTTTAGTTATGATAAAAACGCTAATGGTGCTCATGATTATAACGCATTGGCCGAAGAGTTTTTGGTGAAATTTAAGAGTTTGGCACCTGCTTTAAAAGCTGTTATTAACGAACCAAAACAACTTGTATAACAAACAAGACTAAAAAAATCAGGACGCTGCAAATTGATTAAAGTATTTACGATAGTAGCACTCATACTCTCCGCAGTTTTTATTGCAGTTTTTTTTATTTATAAGCAATGGTTTCAAAAGCAAAATTCAAAAATTGTAGAAACCCCTTCTGAACCTGTAAGTTCAGAAGCATCAAAAACACATGAAACCATTCCTGGTCAGAATAGAAATGATGATGTTATAAAAAAAGATTCATTAGTTGAACCTGAATCAGCAGGAGTACTTCCATCTTTTGAGGAAGTGACAATAGAATGTGAAATAGAATATCACAAAACGGAATCAACAGATCATGAAATTATTACACCGGCATCATTAACCGTTTTAAAAACCGAACTTGATATATTTGTTTCAACAAGTGAAACAACAGAGGTGGAAAAGGATAATGGTCATTCAGAGAATACTGTGTACAAATACTCTGCAAGCATTCATGAATCCATTTATGAAAAAACGACAAACCCAAAAGCTATGGATACAAATGAAATGACTGATTCTTCAACTTCACATCTTCCTGTTGAATTTCAATATTTGCAAAGTCTTATCCGGTATCGAATGTCAGGGGGTGATGAGCCTGAATTGCCTTCTATAGATAGTTGGCAAAATTCCATAGCGGCCTTTTTAATAGAATATGGTTTGCAGTATGATAAAGACGCAGCTATTATTTTATTGATTGCACTGGCTCCACATGCCTATCCTGATCTTTTTGATGATGCTTTTGATGATAAGATTTCGGGGACTAATTTTCCCGAAATTGGTGGGGTTCATGGTAAAAATTATCGCGGATTTTTACCGACCGGCCAAACAGCTTCATATCTTATAGCTGGCGATGATTGGGAAAGAAGAAGAGCAGTAGAGCAATTATTCTGGTCAGAATTTACTTTCTCAAAAAAGAAAATTTTGTGGCTGGAAGAGTTGCCGCAAGGTGAACCGCTGTTGAGCGGCAAGATTATACTGGCGTTAGATTATGCAGACCGCATCTTGTTTGGCGCTTCTGCTCCGCCGCATTTCAGCGTTAATTTTCCTGCTAAAAAAATTGAGACAAGTCTTACATCAGCCGATATTGTCATGAGCAAGGAAATGCAGGAAGGCTTTGCAGAAATGAAAAGCTGGTTGTTGTACAACGATGAACTGTTAGGCAAATGGAACATGAAAGAAAGGCTGAGAGAGGGTTACCGGATATTATTTTACGGACCACCCGGCACCGGCAAAACCATAACAGCCAAAGTGCTGGGAAAAGAAACCGGCAAAACGGTTTATAAAATTGACTTGTCTATGGTAGTTTCAAAATATATAGGCGAAACTGAAAAAAATCTTGAATTACTCTTTGCCCGTGCCGAAGATAAAGACTGGATACTTTTTTTTGATGAAGCCGATTCATTGTTTGGCAAACGGACTAATGTAAAAGACGCTCATGATAAATATGCCAACCAGGAAGTATCTTACCTGCTTCAGCGGCTCGAAGATTATAATGGCCTTGTTATATTGGCTACCAATATGAAGAACAATATTGATGAGGCCTTTACAAGACGTTTCAATTCCATTCTCAAATTTTCATTTCCTGATGCCACACAAAGAGTCCTTATCTGGAGAAAATTGTTGCCCAGGAACAGCGTTTTCAGGAGTAGGCTTATGCCTGACGAATCGGTAAATATTTTCGAATCTGTTAAAAAGTATGAGCTTTCAGGAGGTAATATTATCAATATAGTTCACTATGCCGGCATAAAAGCAGTACAGGCTTTGCATAGTCAAACAGAAAACCCAGAGGTCGAGGAGGTAGGTTGTGAGGATGTTATTGTTAGGTCAAAACCATACTACAACAATTGTGAACCAAAAGATACTCTTGTTATTTATATAGAAGATGTATTAGAAGGAATCAAAAGAGAGTTGATAAAAGAGGGAAAGCCTTTTTCATAATAGCAAAATAATTTTCTCTTTCTCTACATGGATCAAAATCATAAATTTCTCTTCAATAAATTCAAAGCATGGTTGATTTTAAATTTTAGATGCTAAGGTGATTAGAGCATCAATTTAAATTTTCCGACATGCCAAAACAATTATTTTCATAAACTCATTTTGGCAAATTCAGGGTCACATTTGAGATTATATTAAATAAAAAAGCAGCTAAATTTTTTTTACCACTTGATGATTAGGTGGGGGAAGCCCTGTCCTGAGAATCGGGTTGCTCTAAACGAATTGGGTTTTTGTGATATTTTTTACCGAAAATAAAAATACCACGCCGTTAACGAGGTGTTTTGTGGGAGCACACGGGTTCTAAACGCGGACTCTCCGGATTGCAAATCGAGATGTTGTAAATCAATTGAGCCATGCTTTAATAGTTTTAGAAATAAAAAAAGGCTGCCTATTAGGACAACCTTTGTTTGTGGGAGCACACGGGTTCGAACCGCGGACCCTCCCGATTACAAATCGGGATGCTGTAAATCAATTGAGTTTGGTTTTTTTTCTGTAAAATAAAATACCTCGCCATTTGCGAGGTATTTTTGTGGGAGCACACGGGTTCGAACCGCGACCCTCCCGATTACAAATCGGGATGCTGTAAATCAATTGAGCTATGCTTTAAAAGTTTTAGAAATAAAAAAAGGCTGCCTGTTAGGACAACCTTTGTTTGTGGGAGCACACGGGTTCGAACCGCGGACCCTCCCGATTGCAAATCGGGATGCTGTAAATCAATTGCGATATGCTTTAAAAGTTTTAGAAATAAA
>JANPGE010000238.1:0-2476 GCA_031423805.1 Segetibacter sp.
CTATGCAGCATTGGGGAAAATTGAAAAAAACAGAATAAAAAATGATCTTTGGTTTGGCCCTACACAGGCAGAAACAGATAGGCTTAGCGTATACCACTATCTGGCACTTTTGCATGCATACGTAAAAAACTATGACAGTAGCGAGTACTACTACCAACGTATGGTTGATGGCGGCAATTTATCCTGGAATAATTACGGCAGCCTAAAACTTGAGTTAGGTGAATTAAGTACCGCAGCTCAATTTTATGAGCGTGACAAATTAAGGTATGGTCAGAAGGTTTTAAAAGAACCATTTTACTATTTACCTATGCTAAATGTGCTGGCCGGTAAAACAAATGAAGCAATGACACTCTGCAAAGAAGCTATTGCAGAAAATGGATCATCACCCGGTTTTGGTTGGTACAATCTTGCATTGGGTCGCAGTTACCTATACAATGGTCAGTTGGATAGTGCTGAATATACTATACAAAAGGCAGCTGATTTTAAAGAAATACATATAGGAACTACACTTACGCAAAACCAATATGACTTTACGGTAAACCTGCTGAAACTACAGTTAATTGTAAGAAAAATTGCTTTGCTTAAATTTGAAAATAAAGGTTGGTGGTACTCGCCGACTGCCTTATATAATATTGCTGCCTTAAAAATAAAGAAAAACCTATTACAATATATTCTTGTTAATGAAATGGCTGCCAATCCTGAACGTAACAGAACGGTGTACGATTTGTTTTGTGGGGAAAGCACTACTACTTTTGATGAAGCTTTTTATTTGATAAAAGATTTTACTCCTGCTTTTTTTATCAAAAAATATGACAACTACCAAAAGACAGACAAACGCAAAAACATACAACGCTACTTTCAATTAGTAGATTACAATATGCAGTGGCAAAATGGCGATGAAGATGAAGCATATAATGGCTATAAAAAATTAATAAAAGATGTTTCATTAGACACTACAGCTGAAAAATTATTTCTTGCACGATTGTATGAAGGACTTGCAAAAGGAAGTGATGAAACCGGCAACGGCCCTGATTATAATTTCTATGCCAATACATTGTATGAATGTTACCCGCAAATGTTACCCTTCAGTGGTATTAAATCTAAAATAAAACTGAATACTTCTGGTGCTGATGATGAAACCATAGCAGCAGTTGTAAAAGAATTGAAAAAGACCAATGTTGAGTGGGTAAACGATGCAGACGGCAATACATTGGTTGCCACAATAGATTTTAAGAAAATTGGTGAAAAATATCAGGCTAACGTAACAGTAAAAAGCGGAACTAATAAAACTGTTGTGAATGGTGAAAAAATCATTTTCAAAAAGGCAGAAGGTGTAGGTAAAGAATTAGCCCTGCGCATGTTTGGCAAAGGGGGTGGGTTGGTGCTTGAAGTGGCAGGATAGATTTATTTACCCTATAAGAACTACCTGTTATTTTACGATCAAATATAAAAATCTAAATCATAAAAACCTAGATCCTGATTTCCGCCTACCTCACAAATTCACAAACACTATAATAAATTTATTTAATTGGAGTGTTTCTATGCGCATCCGTTAACTTTTAACACTTCCCCACCTACTCTGCCAATCTGACATTATCATTAATTCTGTACTTTTGCATCCTTAATTTTTGTAGCTAATGGATTCTCTCTCTCTTACGGCAAAAGTGCATGACGAACAACGGCAGGGTGAACCTTTTGCGCCTTTTGCAATAGAGCCAAATATTTATAAAAAGAAATTCTATATAGAAAGCTATGGCTGCGCCATGAATTTTGCCGATAGCGAAGTTGTTGCTTCTATTTTGCAAAATGAAGGCTATGGTGCAACCCGCAACTTTGAAGAGGCTGATCTTATTCTGGTAAACACTTGTTCTATTAGAGAAAAAGCTGAAGCAACAGTTCGTAAACGACTTACAGAATTTAAAAAAGCCAAACAGGCTAAGCGGACTATGTTGGTGGGTATTTTGGGTTGTATGGCAGAACGCCTAAAAGGAAAATTGCTTGAGGAAGAAAAATTGGTGGATTTAGTAGTTGGTCCTGATGCTTACCGTACCCTTCCTACACTCATCAGCGAAGCGGAAACCGGACAAAAAGGGGTGAACGTATTGCTTAGCCGCGAAGAAACCTATGCAGACATTTCACCTATACGCCTCGATAGCAATGGTGTTACAGCTTTTGTAAGCATAATGAGGGGTTGCAACAATATGTGCAGCTTTTGTGTAGTTCCATTTACCCGTGGCAGAGAACGCAGCCGTGATGCCTATAGTATCATTCAGGAATGTAACAATCTTATTGATAATGGTTACAAAGAAGTAACCCTTTTGGGCCAAAATGTTGACAGCTATTATTGGATGGATGAACAGAAAGATTCCATCATCACATTTGCCAAATTGTTAGAAATGGTGGCTTTAATAAGTCC
Source organism: Segetibacter sp. (assembly GCA_031423805.1). GTDB lineage: Bacteria > Bacteroidota > Bacteroidia > Chitinophagales > Chitinophagaceae > Segetibacter. Next base: position 2,417 of record JANPGE010000238.1, read on the forward strand.
TGAATTAAGGGTTCGGTTCAGCACATCGCACCCAAAAGATATTACAGATGAGGTTCTTTT
>JANPGE010000239.1:0-1999 GCA_031423805.1 Segetibacter sp.
ATGGTGCTGATTAAAAATAGTTATTGGAATCTTGAAAACAAAAAAGCCTCTCAATTACAGTGAAAGGCTTTATTGAAGTTTAGCTTTAGATTAATTATCGACTTATAATCACTTTTTCATTTCCTTGTACAGTCTTCAAATAATAAATTCCGGAAGACAAGTCGTTAACAGTAATGGTTTGTGATGAGGAGCGAATAATTAATCGCTTTACCACAGCACCAATATTATTTAAGAGTATAGCTTCGGTGTTCAACAATTGTGAAGAAACGGATGTAAGTTGGATTGCATTTTTTACAGGATTTTCGTTTAATACAAATCCAGCTTTGTTCGGGTTTCTTATAAGTACTATTGGTGAATAGCTAAACGTGTTGTCGTTGTCCAACATCTTTAACCTAAAATATAAATTGCCTGTTGCTGGGGTGTTTATGGTGTGGGTGTAGTAGTTGTTGCCATTACCTATTGCTCTGACTTCTGCTACATTTGAGAATTCCCTGGTATTTGTGCTTTGTTCAATTACAAATGATTTTGTGTTCATTTCATTATTTGTATACCAATACAAATTGATTGCACCGTTTTCTATTTTCTTCCCTTTGAATGAAATCAGCTTTAATGGCAGGTTTTGTGAAGTAATACGTGTAATGGCAGTATTTGTAATTACAGGACTGTTAAAGTCAAAGTAAATAGCGGCTGTATTGTTTACCGAATTGCCCGCCACTAAACTAATCACTGGTTTTATTCTAAACCTTATGAATCCATGACTAGCTGACTCGTTAACATTATGGTCTGGCAACAAGATCTTGCTCATTTCGAATGTGGCAACATTGCCATTTACTGATACTTTGCAGTTATGCGACATGTCAGTCAACTCAAATGTATTTGTCTTAAGCTGATTGCTTAATGTATCAATAATTACAATGTGGAAAGCTGTATCCGTGCCTGTGTTTTGAAAGCGTATAGTGTAATCAATGAAGGCCCCATTATTTACTTGTTGGGTTGTCATGATTGGGGTAGCCTGTATATCATTGGGGTCAAATGAGCCTGAAATAATCGTTTTAGCAGTATCAACGCTGCTAATTCCACCGCCTGCTATGGTTGCATACGTAATAAGAGTATTCCCAAGAGGAGCGGCAGGATTTACTGTAAAAGCGATTCCGAAATCACCATACTCACCAACATGCAATGATGGAAGATTAAGGGTGAGTGTATTACCGGTATTTGTTACCACAGCATAAAAAGAAGAATCGAAAGAGAGCAAGGTGTTATTATAGTGTATTGCTATAGATGTGGCAGGCAGGTTCGTAGAACCTTCATTTTTATAACTGACTTTATAAGTGAGGCCGAAACCCGGACGTGCCCTTGCGCCTAATGGTGTTATATTAATACTTAAACTGTCTCGGTTTAACGTAGGTTGTAATGCAATGTTTTTTGTTACTACTGTATCATAGGTTGAGAAGTTGTAGCCGATGCTTGCAGGAACAGCATTAAAAAATAAAGGCGGATTTATTGCAAGTGTGAAAGAGCCGATTGTGTCAGCCGCAAGTTCATATATGCCGTTAGCATTAGTGAAAGTGAATGCACCATTTGAAAGCGTTACTTTACCATTTCTTTTATAAAATTCAACAGAATCTTTTACACCATTGTTGTTAAGATCGTAAAATACGTTGCCATGCATAATAGGAAAAGCCTCACACCCATTTATATTGTTTACTGCATTGCAAATCGGGTAGCCCATAAGGTAGGTATTGGTGCTATCGTAAACCATTAATGCCGCACCCGAATTTGGAATGCATTTAATTCTTGTTATGTCTATGTAAAGTTGTTGCAATGTAATTGGCAATACGGGTAAACAGGTAATGTTATCATTTCCCATAATGTTGAGAAAGGTTAGTTGTGAAGGCAGAGTAGGAAGGCCGGATAGGTTATTATCGCCGCAATTTAATATACTTAGAGTAGAAGGTAGGTTAGATGGTAGGCTATTAAGATTGTTATTGGAAATTGA
>JANPGE010000240.1:0-5747 GCA_031423805.1 Segetibacter sp.
ACAAGCAACAGTTAATGCTTTAAGTGCTGGCCTTTTGCAGCAAGGAATACGTGGCAATGATTCTTCAGTAGAGGATGCTGCTAAAGTAGCCATCATCAGTAATAACCGACCCGAATGGGTTATGGTTGATTTGGCTGTACAACAAACCGGTGCCATATTGGTGCCGGTATATCCTACAACCAACCCATTGGAACTTGAATTTATTTTTAATGATGCTGCTGTAAAAATAGTTTTTGTAAGCAGTTCGGATTTACTTGAAAAGGTGAATAGTATTTTACCGAAGGTGCCTTCTATAACTGCAATTTATACTTTTGATGAAATAGATGGTGCAAACCACTGGAAGACCATACTAAATAAAGACGATGATGCCTTGCAAAAATCAGCAGAAGTTAAGGCCACTATTACACCAAAACAGGTAGCAACAATAATTTACACATCAGGTACTACAGGTACGCCAAAGGGGGTTATGCTCACCCACGAAAATATTTATACCAACGTGATGTATAGCAAGGAGAGTTTTCCTTTTCCTGATAGCCCAACTATACGTGTGTTGAGTTTTCTTCCGCTCAATCACATATTTGAAAGAATGGTAACCTATATCTTTTTGTTTAGTGGTATTGGTATTTATTATGCAGAGAACCTTGAGACTATTGGTGATAATTTGAAAGAAGTAAAACCTGACGGCTTTGCAACAGTGCCGCGGTTGCTGGAGAAAGTATTTGAGAAAATAATGACAAAAGGAAATGAACTTCAGGGAATAAAAAGAACCCTTTTTTTCTGGGCTGTTAAACTGACCGAAAAGTATGATAACAATGTAGATGGGGGAATGATTTATAATATGCAGCTTGCAATTGCAAACAAACTGGTATTTAGTAAATGGAGGGATGCATTAGGGGGAAATGTTTCATTTATAATAACGGGTGGGGCTGCATGTCAGGTAAAGTTGTTGAGAATTTTTAATGCTGCCCGAATACCTGTTTATGAAGGTTATGGCCCTACCGAAAATAGCCCGGTAATAAGTGTAAACCGAAAAATACCACAAAGCGATACATCTTTTGGCACTGTTGGTCCGCCCATTAATGGAATAGAGGTTAAGCTTGCAGATGACGGTGAAATATTGGTAAAAGGTTCTACTGTAATGAAGGGCTATTATAAACGTCCCGACCTTACAGATGAGGTTTTGATAGACGGTTGGTTACATACCGGTGATATAGGGACATGGGTTAATAATCGATTTCTAAAAATTACCGACAGAAAAAAGGAATTGTTTAAAACAAGTGGCGGTAAATATGTTGCTCCTCAACCAATTGAAAACAAGCTTAAAGAAAGTAAATATGTTGAGCAGGTTATTGTAATAGGCGCAGAAAAGAAATTTGTTGCCGCATTAATAGTACCCTCCTTTTCTATGTTAAGGGAGTGGATGAGGGAAAATAATGTTCCATTCACCAGCAACGAGGATGCCGTAAAAAATGAAAACGTTATCAGACTATTTACAGGTTTGGTTGATAGCTTTAATACTTACTTTAACCACGTGGAACAAATTAAAAAGTTTGAACTTTTGCCCCGTGAATGGTCTATAGAAACAGGAGAAATGACCCCGAAAATGAGTTTGAAAAGAAAGGTGGTTATGGAAAAATATAAAGCTGAAGTAGACAGAATTTACGGATAAGTTTTTCGTGATAGTTTATTGATATAATAAATAAGGGTTGGATAGTTTAATCAAAGCTTACTTCTACTTAGAACAAGCACAACGGTTTCATTATTCAAATTATTAAATCAAAAGTCATAAAAAAAATCTTCACCATCCTAATGATCTGCGTTCTATTGTAAGCCAAAGCACAAATACTTTATCTCCACATATTCCTCAATACCATATCGACTGCCTTCTCTTCCAATTCCGCTTTCTTTTACACCGCCAAAAGGTGCTTCTGCATGAGAAATAATTCCTTCATTTATCCCAACCATACCATACTCCAATGCCTCGGCTACCCGCCATACACGATTGATATTTTGCGAAAAGAAATAAGCGGCTAATCCATATTTGGTATCATTGGCCATTGCTATTGCCTCTTCTTCTGTTTTAAATGTATAAACTGCCGATACAGGTCCAAAGATTTCTTCTTCATGCATATCCATTCTGTTGTTGCAATACTCAATAATGGTTGGTTCAAAAAATAGGGTTCCCGATTCTTTTCTCTTTCCACCCAAGGATATTTTTCCACCTTTGCTTATGCCATCAGCAAGTAATCTTTCAACTTTCTCAATTGCTTTTTCATTTATTAAGGGACCAATTTGAATTCCTTCTTTTGTACCATCACCCACTTTCAGCGAAGCTGTAGCATTTCTATAAGCAATCATAAACGGCTCATAAATATTCTTCTGTACCAAAATGCGATTAGTACAAACGCAAGTCTGACCTGCATTGCGATATTTACTTGCAATGGTGCCTTTTACGGCCTGCTCCAAATCGGCATCGTCGAATATTATAGTAGGTGCATTGCCACCAAGTTCTAACGATACTTTTTTTATGGTTGAGGCGCTTTGTCCCATCAGCAGTTTTCCTATTTCTGTAGAACCGGTAAAAGAAACTTTCTTCACCCTGGGATCTGTTGTCATTACCAAACCAACCTCTTTTGATTGTGTTGTAACAACTACGTTTATTACCCCTTTGGGGAAACCTGCATCAAGTGCTAGTTTGGCTAGGGCTAATGCACATAGCGGTGTTTCGTGTGGAGGTTTAATAACAACTGTACAACCTGCTGCTAATGCCGGAGATATTTTTCGGGTTATCATACTCACAGGAAAGTTCCATGGTGTTATTGCGGCTACAACACCAATAGGTTGCTTTAATGTTAAGATGCGTTTAGAACTGTCAGGTGTTGGTATAACATCTCCATATACTCTTCGGGCTTCCTCTGCAAACCATTCTATAAATGAAGCTCCATAGATAACCTCTCCTTTTGCTTCTGCTAAAGGTTTGCCCTGCTCTGTAGTCATAATCATAGCAAGGTCATCTGCATTAATTATGATAAGGTCAAACCATTTTTTTAGTAAAGCATGTCTTTCTTTAGCTGTGGTTTTACCCCAGGTTACAAATGCTTTGTCTGCTACTGTTATCGCTTTTTCTGTTTCAGCTATTCCGCAATCAGCTACATGGGTTATAACCTCTCCATTGGCTGGGTTTATGACTTCAAACTGCTCACCATTTGCCGAAGGCGTAAATACATTGTTGATAAATGCATTTTGCTGAAGTAATGTCTTATTAGAAAGTAGCATAGAAATATTTTACTGTAATGTAGAAATACATACTCAAAAGATTATAAAAAGCATTTGTTTTTTAATTTCCAAACCAAATATAGCAAGGCTTCTTTTTTATACACTATGTATAAAAAATGTTATGCCCGAAAACATTGTTGAAGATGTTGTAGCTACAATCACGGAAAGAAAGCTACAATCAATCATAAAAGATCCGGTTAAAACTGCAGAAGCAGTGCAATTAGAATATGTTACAGATACTATTGCAGGTATTGAAAGAACTAATAGTAATAAAGGATGTCAATATGTTTATAAAGGCAAATCTGTAACCAATGAGGATACACTCCTTCGAATAAAAAGACTGGTTATTCCTCCGGCCTGGCAAAATGTGTGGATATGCCCCAAAGTAAATGGTCATTTGCAAGTCACGGGTACAGATGCAAAAGGAAGAAAACAATATCGCTACCATGCCCTTTGGAACGCATTACGCAATCACACTAAATTTTACAGGTTATATTCATTTGGCAAAATACTACCAATGTTAAGAATGCAAGTGGAAAAAGATCTTGCAAAATCCGGGCTTCCTGTTGAAAAGGTATTAGCAACGGTAATCAGCCTGATGGAAAGAACCAATATAAGAATAGGAAACAGTGCATATGAAAAAGCCAATGGCTCGTTTGGGATAACTACATTAAAAGATAAACATGTAAAGATAAAAGGACAAAGCATTAGCTTTTCTTTCAAAGGCAAAAAGGGCGTCTATCATGATATTGATATAAAAAGTAAAAGGCTTGCCGCAATAGTAAAGAAATGTCAGGACATACCGGGAAAGGAACTGTTTCAATACATAGATGATAATGGGAAACGACACTCTATAGACTCCGGGTTAGTGAATGAGTATATTAAAACTTATACGGGAGGGGACTTTACAGCTAAAGACTTAAGAACATGGTCAGGCACAGTTCAGGCTTTACTTGCCTTAAAAGAACTTGGGATTTCGGACACACAATTAGAAACTAAAAATAATATTGTTGCTGCACTTGATACAGTGGCTAAAACTTTGGGTAATACCAGAACAGTTTGTAAAAAATATTATGTACATCCAATGATTATTGCATTGTATGAAACTAAATCGCTTGATAAGTATTTTAAAAAACTAGAACTACTTGAGAATAATGATAACAAAGCAGATCTAACAAGTGAGGAAAAAGTTATAATGTCTATCTTGGAAAATGAGAAATAGTCAGGTTTTAGTATTTCACAAAACCATAAATAGGAGAAGAAGGGGGAGTATATTTTCTTACCAATTGTATTCCTTTTGATAACCAACTATCGGGATTTTTATTTTCTAAACGATCAATATGATGGTGAACGAAATTTTCGGCAAGCCGATTTATAGAAAATTCATTAATTGCTGTAGCCGTTTTCTTGGTAAAATAGCCAATTGTAAAACCAATTGCTGTATTGATTATTATCTTTTTGAGTTCGGGAGTTTGAGCCAGATATGAAAATGTATTTCTTAGTAAATGATTGGGCTTTAAACCTTCTTTAATGTCGTTGACTGTGGTTTCAATGCTCATTTCTTTACCGGCAATTTGCTTTTCCAATTGACTTATTGCAATATGCAGATCTTTTTGATTACTTATTTTTCCTATCGCCATATTTGGTTATTTTTCTGATTAATATTCCAGTAATTGCCGATCTTAATAAAGTACGTCTACCGAGGAATAAAATAATTCCGACAACTGCATAAAAACCTGCTACGGATAAAAAGCCTATATAAGTTTTACCAGTACACTCACCAATGTAAAGTGCTATACCAATATTAAATACAGTAATGAAGATGATGAACGCCATTGCTAAAAACAATCCTGTAATTACTGAAGCAAAAAACTTTGAAATTTTATCGATAACCCTCAACTTCAATAATTCAACCCTGTCTTCAAATAACGACTTAATATCTTCAATTACCGTTTCAAATAAACTTATCAATGGCTTAATCATAGTATTTATTTCACAATTGCCGGAACCTTTGTAAATAATTTCAACCCTCACGTTGAGGTATTAAATAGCCCCGTTTGTTGATTGATGTGCTGTTGAAGTCATAGAATTAGCTTCCTTTTTAACACCTTGAGCTACATTATTAACTTTAGATTTTCCCTGATCTAACAATTCGGAAGCTGTTTCTTTAATACTTTCATACTTGTCTGCAACAGAGTCAACAAATTCACCAAATTTATCTTTTAGGTTACCAGCCATATCGCGGCTTCCTTCAGATAATTTTTTACGGGTTTCTTCACCTTTTTCCGGGGCAAATAATACACCTAAAATAGCGCCTGCAGCAGCACCTGCTAAAACTCCTAATAGTACTTTGGATCCTGAATTCATAACGATAGATTTTAATTGTTTAATGATATTTTTTATTGCTCATTTTAAAACATTTTACAAAAAACAATGCCATTCATCTTTTGTACTATGAAGTTACAAAAACT
>JANPGE010000241.1:0-9061 GCA_031423805.1 Segetibacter sp.
TGATGAAATTGCGGGTTGCTGCCCGATGGTTCTAATCCATCCTGTGCCAGGATATAGGGGTGATTTAAGTTTACCGGCGTATAAAATTTATTGACTGTTGGGTCATAATCAATCACTTCAAGATATTCACCACATGGTCCCGGTTTTATTCCACCTTCAACATCTTCTTCCCATGGAATTTTATAGGTGATATCATTGATAAGAGCAGTATCAATTTTCAAAGAAAAAGAAGGATCAAAAGCGTATCCTCTAAGTTTTCTGAATGGTGGTTTTTTAATCATAAAGTATTAATTAATGATTGACAATTTGATTTTTACTACAACTCTGTTTGATATGTAGCCGATCTATTAGGTCTCTTTAGGATTATGAAAGCATTTTAGATTAGGTTTTATTTTTTGGCTTTTCAATTTCTTCCGTATTAGTTATCACATGACTTTATTACTCCTTTTTTCATTTAAAATAATATATTTATATGTAATATTTTAATTCATTGTTTTGCCCTTTATTATTTTGTCATTGCTACCTTTTATTAATAAGGGAAAACCTGTTTTGCGGTAAGGCTTAATAAAGGATATCATAACTGAATTTTCAATTTTTAAGTCTCAAAAGAATGTTACAGTCCCTCGTATCAGAATACCTTATTTATCTGGTGTATTTAAAATCTTCAGCAATATAAGAAAATACGATTGTATAATTATTTACTTTACCAACTATAGTAAACGTGTAATATTTGTTTATAAATACTATATGTATAGTTTCATATTAGCAAGGATTTCTTTTTTTTTCTTCCTAAATACTATTCTTTGTAATCCATCGTTTTGTTACCACTTTCAATAATTTAATCGTTCATAAATCAATAATTTATGAATTAAATAATATTTTATATTGTAAATGTGCCGGTAAAAAATATAAATAGCATGCTCAAAATATCCACAATATGGAAAATATCCATATTGTAGATGGCTTTATTAGGTAATTAAATTGTAATCAATTCAAAATCAACTAGTTATTTCTCTGGCATTGTTTAAGTATAAACTCAAGAAGAGTATAAGTTTATAAAGTTAAATATTCCATTATTTCATGAATTCATTTTTAGCAATCATTATTTTTTTAAATAATATCAGCTTTTTACTCACAAAAGAAATAAGTTTTGAAGGAGAATATTTAATATTTAAAAGTAATCCGATAAAATATTAAAAATAATTTTTTCACTCTGAAGTTTTTTGTAAAAGTCATGAGACAATTTAATTCGTTTACCCCGTTATTAAGGGTTTTTAGCCTTTGGTTTTCAATTTTTTTGCTTTTTATTAATCCTGCAAAATCTCAGACCTCCGAAACCTTACAGGCAGGTTCTGTTATTATAAATATGGGGGTGGTCCCTCAAACAATAGGAAATGGTATAAAGCCTTATGGACTTATTTATGACCTGGTAAAAAATTATGCAGTTCCTGTAAAATGGATAATTAATCCAAATAAAGTAAAGGATGGTGTTGATTTTACATACAATGGAACTCAATATAAGGGAGGCACTTTTATTATTCCTGCAGAATACCGAACTGCTGCAGTTAATCTTAGAATTACATTTTGGTCAGGTCAAGGGGTAGTGATGGCCACCACAACTTCACCCTTGTCTATTGATGTATACAAAACAATTAAAGCGGTTCCAAGATGGACATTAGATGCTGCAAATGGTGCTATTGCAGAAGTGTATCTGGCAAATGCGGGTATTACCAATGTAGCCTTTCCGGGAGCTTATAATTGGAAACTTGTTGGCGCCTTAGATTGTTGCGACGATTTTTTTGTAATGCCACATGCTGACCCTACCTGGAATACTTCTACAGGAACCATTGGTCATGGTCGATTATTAAGTTGGAATAAAGATTGCCTGGGTTCTATCTGGACCGGTTGCCACGCAGGTAGTGCTTTAAGTAATATGGTAAACCCTGCCAACCGCACTCAACAAACTAATTTTCTTGTTGGTAAGGATCCTGCCTTTACTGGTACTACAGGAAGTTATACCAACAGCAATAGCTTACTACTTTGGGGAGTTCATAGCGGGGGATCTGTACCTTACACCGATAGACTTCCCGCAGATCCTATATCACAATTTATAGGTCAAACAGATTTGGCGCAATTAAATGGTTCCGAGCAAATTTATATTCCTCGTCAGGGTAATGCCCTTACAAAATGGAATGCAGGCGCAAATATTATTGCTTACGATCCTACCCAGATTAATGTTCCTACGGTGGACGGAGACCTGCGAAATGCTGCTGCATTGATCGTTTATGGTAGGGGGTTTGATGACCCTGCCAGGGGTTATGTAATGATGGAAGCATGTCATAAACTTAGTGGTGGATCTGTAAATGATGTGGCCGCCCAAAGGGCATTTTTAAATTTTAGTTTCTTTCAAATATTACCTAAAGCTCCTCAATTAAGTAATATTGCAGGCGTGGCCGATGGGCAAATTGTTCAATCCGGAACTACTATAACTGGCTTGTCAATTTCAGCTTCCTCGCCATTACTGGGCATAACATTTAATTTTCAATGGAGTTCAAGCGTACCAGGATTATTTTCAAATCCAAACGGGGCTACTACTAATTTTACACCATCTGTTGTAGGAGCCAATACTACTTGTGTTATCACTTGTACTGTTTCTGATAATTGTGGTAGAAAATCATTTCAATCATCCCCAATAACTATTACACCTGCTCCTGCACCACCTGTGGCTAATAACGATAACGGTATGATAGCTAATGGATGTAATCCGGGAACAGCCATTACATTAAATGTTTTAAGAAATGATACTGACCCGAGAGGGTTATCATTTTCATTAACATCATTGAATCAAGCCAGCGCCAGTCCTACTAATGCAGGTATTTGGGCTATATCACCAGACAGCAGCGTTACTTTTACTCCTGATCCAAATTTTAATGGTACAGCTACTATACCTTATACCATTACAAATGCACAAGGTCAAACGGCTAGTGCAACTGTTTCAGTAACCATAGGTACAGCCGACGCCAATGGTTGTTCACCCAATCAGGTGTATGCACCTTCTGAAGTAGCTTTGATTGATTTAGGCACTTTTGTTAGTCAATCCGGTGTAGGGGCGGCACTAAATGGTACGGCTTTGGATGCTGTAGAGGATACATATACAACTGCAGGAACCGATTATTTAAATTTTGGAACCAATGCGGCCAATTTCGTAGTGCTGGGAGTTGGTTCAACTTCTCCGTTAAGAGCAAAAGATAGTATCAATATTTACTGGAGCAATGGACAGGCAGGAACGGGAACAATATCTGTTCAAATAGGACAATCTTCTACCGGACCCTGGACCAATCTGCAAGTTTTCTCAAATACAAGTGCAGGTACAGGTACTGCAGCTTCTATTGTTTCTATTTATGCATTGCCTGCAGGTACTTCCGGAATAACTCATGTACGCATTAGTACAGGTACAGCTTCACCGGCAACAAACTCTGCAAAAAATGTTTGGTTAGATGAGGTAGAATATGAGTATTTGTCTTGTGTTTCCCGTTTACCTAATTTAGTGAATGATGCTATAATTGTTTTAGAAGATGCGCCAACAATTATAGATGTTATGGCTAATGATGATGACCCTGCTGGTTCGGTTATGACCTTGAAACGAGTGGTAAATCAGCCAACAAATGGTAAAGTAAGTGTTAATACAGATGGTACCATTACTTACATTTCCAATACTGATGTATCGGGGTCAGATGTATTTACCTACGAAGTTTGTAATGCCCAGGGATACTGCAATACTGCTTCTGTAAACGTAACCATCAATGATGATGCTTGTGCAATAGGAAACTATAAGGCTAATCCTCCGGGAGGTGCTGTTACCAAAGTATTTTCTTACCAGTTTGCTGGTACTAATGCTGCAACAGGCAATCCTACTGTAGGTAATTTTACGGATGCACAATTTAACCAGGCAAGCCAGGCTACAAATTACGGAGCAGCTACATCATTATCTATTGGTAAGGTATTTTCATCTACTGCTGCCCTTAGAGATGTCTTTTATTTCAACACATCTGAAATTCCCACTACTGCTATTGTTCAAAGTGCAAATTTCTCCTTGTACAGGTCAGGTGGAGGTACTGCAACTTTATTGGGTTATTTATATGGATTAAGTCAAAGCTATGTGGAAGCCCAAACCAATTGGACACTACGTAGTACTGGAAATAACTGGACCACCGCAGGTGGAACGTTTGGGTCTTTAATTTCATCTACCAGCATTACCAATTCTAAAATAAGATTTAACTGGGCTCTTTCTTCAACTGTGCAGTCTTGGGTTACCACACCTGCCAATAATTTAGGTGTTCTTTTAAAGACTGCTGAAACAACCAATAAAATTCACACCTTTAGTTCAAAGGAAAATACTACAGTTGCTAACCGGCCTCAATTAAGTGTAACTTATGTGGTGCCGGTTCCCTGTGCTGCAACTCCTAATAGGCCACCGCTAGCCAATCCAGATTATGCCACAACTGTCAATGGTAAATCTGTAATAGTTTCTCCATTGATCAATGACAATGATGTAGACGCAGGAAATACGTTAACGGTCACCAATGTTTTTGGAATTAGCGCTGGTACAGCAACATTTACTGGAACAACCATTTCCTATACAGCCAATATAAGTGCAACCGTCCCCAGAACGGAAAGATTATCTTATGTATTATCAGATAATAATGGGGCAAAGGATACAGCCTATCTATATATTACTGTCACCAATGCTCCTCCAAATGCGGTTATAGATTATGCCTCTACCAATTCAAATTCAATGGTTGGTATTACAGTTAAAACAAATGATAACGATCCGGAAGGAGGAACATTAGGCGCTCCGGCGATTTCTTTACAAGGTAAAAATGGAACAGCAGTAGTTTCCGGAAACAATATTAATTATACCCCTAATCCTGGGTTTACTGGAAAAGATACATTGATTTATCAGATTTGCGAATCTGCAGCAGGCTCATGTTCGGCAGATCCACTTTGTGATACTGCATTGGTAATAGTTACGGTAAACAATCAGGCTCCTGTTGCCAATCCTGAATCCAAAACCATTTTGCCTTGTCTTTCAAATACTATTAATTTAATAGGAAATGACACTGATCCGGAGAACGGCGTATTGACAGTTTCTTTTGTTAGTGCATTAAGCAATCCTGCTGCGGGAGCATTGATAAACAATAATGATGGAACAGTAACATTTACTCCTGCGGTGGGTTTTCTGGGTGTAGTTACTTTTACTTATAAAGTAACAGACAATGGAGTAACGCCAATACAATCAGCAGCTGCTACTGTAACCATTACTGTATTTTCCCCAGTTAATATAGCACCAACTCCAGTAAATGATTTGGAGACTATGCTAATGGATGAGGATAATTATTTCAACGTAAGAGACAATGATAATGACCCAAATGGTGATGAATTAAGAATTCCAACCATTACCGTTCAACCCGTTCATGGTACGGCAACGGTTTTGGGTAATGGATTGGTTTTATATACTCCTAAACCTGGGTTTTTTGGAACAGATGTTTTGACATACCAGCTTTGTGACTCCAGCCGTATTCCTGCAACCTGTGCTGTTGCACCTCCATTATGTAATACGGCAACCTTAACCTATACCATTGAAGCTCCAAATACAATTTTAGCAGGGAATGACGAGAACAGCACCTGGATTAATATGCCGGTTAGTGGAGGTACACTTACCAATGATTATGACCCACAGGGTGATTATCCAATTACATTTCTGGGATTTGAAATTGGGGGAATTTTATACACCTCAGGAAGTTACCCCGTAGCTGGAGTAGATTTAAATGGCAATCCTGTTGCAAATGCAGGTACATTATTAATAAATGCTGATGGTACTTATACTTTTACACCCGCAAATGGTTTTGCCGGACGAGTAGAAGTGCCTTATACTATTAAAGATGCGTTAGATAATAATGCAATGAGCACAGCAAATCTTAGTATTACTGTAAGTCCGTCTCCAAATACAAATAATAGTGTTATTGCAAACAATGATGAAATTAGAGTGCTATCCGGTACAAACATCAATAGTACTCTTTTTGCCAATGATATCGATCCCCAGAATAATGCTTTTACCGTAACCTCCTTTAATTATGATACAAATGGCGATGGATCCGCGGATGGAGTAGGAACTATTGGAGCTCCTGTTATAGTTGGAGGGAAAACGTCCTCTGGTTTGCAAATAGCGAATTGTGGAACGGTTACTATTAATGCCAATGGCACCTATACTTTTGTGCCTGCAGCTGATTTTTCAGGTCAGATAGATATTCCGTACACCATTACAGATGAATTTGGAGCAACCTCAACTGCTTATTTGCACATAGATATTTTGCCCAATGAAAATGGGGCTGCAAATGATTTTCCTCAACCAGGGGATGATTTTGGATATACAAATATCAATACCTCCGTTACCGCTAGTTTTATTAATAATGATATTGAACCAAATAATAATCAAGTTTCTTATAATGGAACCCCTATAAATACTTCGGGTGCAGCTACGCCAATTGGGGGACTTGTACCTACAATTCAAGGAGGTACTGTTCAATTTTATGCAAATGGCACTTATAAATATACTCCTCCAACGGGTTATGTTGGTCCGGATAGAGTTGTATATACGGTTTGCGATGTTACAGTGGTTGCCCCACAACCCTTATGTTCAGATGCAACCATCCATTTATTAGTTGGGCCAGGGTTAAGTTTAAGTGGTAAACTTTGGGATGACGCTAACAATAGTGCTGCCGGTACCTTTTCCAATATTAATGGTGGTGGAGAAGTAGGAACAAATGGCGGAGGGCAAATGTTTGCAACATTAGTGGACCCGGTTTCTGGAAAGGTAATTTCATCTGTACCAGTAAATGCAGATGGGACTTATAATATATCAGGAGCTCCTGTAAATACAACCGGACTTGAAATAAGGCTTACAGCAGTTTTAGGCATTGTTGGTAATTTACCTCCGGTTGCAACAGTACCTACGGGTTGGACAAGCACTACCCCGTTAATAAAAACGATCAATACAGGGTATGCAGATATTGCAGGTATTGATTATGGTATTCAGCAGATACCCACAGCTGCTAATAATGTGCAAGGCGCCCAGGTTAATCCTGGAGGGACTTCTTTTGTAAGCGTATCTTCCACCGCATTTTCCGGTATCGATCCTGATGTTACAGGTAGCATTGTTTCCTATAAAATAACCTCATTTCCTACTAATGCTACTAGTATAACAATATCGGGAATTAATTATACTGCCGGAACTTTTCCTGTTGGTGGCGTTTCAATTCCTGCTGTGTCAGGTTCAATACCTAATGGTTCAATAAGTATTGATCCGGTCAATGGTAACGTTACTTCAGTAATCAGCTATACAGTAACTGATATTGCGGGATCTTCGTCCAGTGTAGCAACTGTATCCATGCCGTTCTCAACTGTTACTGTTAGCGGTAATGTATACAACGATATTGACGGCTTAACAAACTCATTAGTTGACGGAGCTGGCACCAATGCCGGGGGCCTCAATGCCATCTTGGTAGACAATGCAGGCAATGTAGCAGCAACCGCTGTAGTAGGAGCAGGAGGAACGTATTCCTTCCCGTCGGTAAATGGCGGAACCTACACGGTAAGAATAACAACTGCCACAGGCACCATTGGTGCAGCGGCCCCTGCGGTTACACTTCCTTCAGGCTGGGTTACTACCGGTGAAGGCACGGCAGCAGCAGGTGACGGTACACCAAACAGCATTACCAATACGTTCAACGTTACTAATGCAAACATCACCGGAGTAAACTTTGGTATAGAGCAACCTGCCACAGCAGGAGGTATAACAGCTGCATCACAAGTAAATCCTGGAGGAGCAACCAGTGTATCAGTCCCTGCAGCTACGTTCTCCGGAACCGACTTTAGCGGAGGAACGATTACAAGTTTATTAATCAGTGCATTCCCCAGCAATGCCACAACGATAACGATCAACGGAACGACCTACACCAGCGGAACATTCCCTGGTGGTGGCGTAAGCGTACCTACCAATGCATCCGGACAGCCCACACAAGCAATAAGTGTTGACCCGATTGATGGTGCGGTAACAGTGGTCATTCCTTATTATGTAACAGATAATGCAGGCAAGCAATCTGCTACAGCCGGTTCGGCTTCCATACCGTTCACCACTGTTACCGTTAGCGGTACAGTATTCAATGATGTGAATGGATTAACCAACAGTTTAGTGGATGGTACCGGTA
Source organism: Segetibacter sp. (assembly GCA_031423805.1). Taxonomy (GTDB): domain Bacteria; phylum Bacteroidota; class Bacteroidia; order Chitinophagales; family Chitinophagaceae; genus Segetibacter. Next base: position 8,268 of record JANPGE010000241.1, read on the forward strand.
CCAATGCCGGGGGCCTAAATGCTATCCTTGTAGACAATGCAGGCAATGTAACAGCAACAGCAGTGGTAGCCGCAGACGGAACATATTCTTTCCCGTCTGTAAATGGCGGAACGTATACCGTACTAATCACTACTGCCACAGGCACCATTGGTGCAGCGGCCCCTGCGGTTACACTTCCTTTAGGCTGGGTAACCACCGGCGAAGGCACGGCAGCAGCCGGCGATGGTACACCAAACAGTATTACCAATACGTTCAATGTTACCAATGCCAACATTACCGGTGTCAACTTCGGCATAGAGCAACCTGCCACAGCAGGTGGTATAACTGCTGCATCACAAGTAAATCCGGGAGGAACAACCAGTGTATCAGTACCTGCAGCTACGTTCTCCGGAACCGACTTTAGCGGCGGAACCATAACAAGTTTATTAATCAGTGCATTCCCAAGCAATGCTACAACAATAACAATCAACGGAACGACCTACACCAGCGGCACATTCCCCGGTGGCGGCGTAAGTGTACCGACCAATGCGGCCGGGCAGCCCACACAGGCAATCTCGGTTGACCCGATAGATGGTGCGGTAACAGTGGTCATTCCTTATTATGTCACCGACAATGCCGGCAAGCAATCTGCTACAGCAGGTTCAGCTTCCATACCGTTTACCACAGTTACCGTTAGCGGTAATGTGTACAACGATGTGGATGGTATGACCAACGCTTTAGTGGATGGTAGCGGCACCAATGCCGGGGGCCTTAATGCCATCTTGGTAGACAATGCAGGCAATGTAGCAGCAACC
>JANPGE010000242.1:0-14833 GCA_031423805.1 Segetibacter sp.
TTTAGTTCCCTTGAAATGCTTAGCGATTTCATCTGTGACATCACAAAAAATATAGAAAAATCAACCGTAAAAAATATATGCGCATTCGACTATGTTTTTCAAAACAAATTTTGGACTATATTGTAATTCATTTTGGTATAAAGTATGATTAGATTTATACTTTTTGTTACTTTAATATTTTTCGCTCCTTCAACCTTCTCCCAAAACAATACCTTGTTTTTAAAACAGGGCACCCGGACCATATACAGCTTTTGGAAGGGCAAAACCATTGCCTTTCAAACAAAGGATATAAACTGGCAAAAGGGTGAAATAACCAAACTTGTGAACGACTCTGTTTATATAAGGCCGAGAGTTGTGCGGTATTTTATGATGGGCACCGATACCACCTATCTGCCCATAGAAGGTTTTTCAATGGCGGATATTTATGCCTTTCCTAAACATGGTGTGTTGATTGATTTTATTGATGGCCGCTTTCAAATTAACCGCTCCGGTGGAACTGTTAACTGGTATTGGGTAAAGAGCGGACTGGTCTTTAGGATAAGCAGCATTGTGTATGCGGGGCTGAACATAACAAACGGCCTAATAAACCAAAACTTTTCATTGAGCAACAGCAAAACCACCCTGGCTATATGTGCCGCTGTGTGGGGTTTTGGTTTCATGCTGCACAAAATTTACAAACCCGTATTGCCGGTTGGGAGGAAGTATCATATTGAGGTATTGAAGTTGTAGGCAATGATGGTTATCTTTATAAAATGCCTGTTCAGGCAAGTTTTATGTTATGCTGGTTTGAAGGTGAAGAACACCTTCAAAGGCGGAAAGACAGAAATATAATCTATTCTTTCTCCTCTTTGAAAATATGATCAAACAAATTTAATTGAGTATTTATTTTAGGTATGGCACCATATTTACCGTCCAGATAATCTTTATCAAAGGAGGCATCATTTCTTACATTAGGTGTCCTATTAAAAATAGATTCAACCTTTGAAACGCCGAAATTATCTTTATCTACAAAAAACATTTGATCGCGGCGAAGCAATTTCTTCAATGGCAAAGTATTGTGAGAAGTAAAAATTAGTTGTGCTCCGTTTGGATTATATTTTTCAGAATTAAACATTGAAATTATACTCTCGAGAAGTAATGGATGTAATCGAGCATCAACCTCATCTATAAACAGTATTTTTTTTTCAGTAAGCGCAAGAAGAATAGGTCCTATCAGCCCAAAATATTTTTGAGTACCTAAAGATTCTTGAGCAATTAAATCAAAATATATTTTTTCTACTGCCTTATTACCCTCCCCATATTTAGTGTGGTAAGTTTTTATACTATAGTCCTTAAGTTCATCTTTAAACACAGATCGTAAGAATTCACTCGAATATCCTTTTTGAGTCGCGAGTTCTTTTACCTTTTGTTCAATACTATCAATACCCAAGTCGGATTTAGATATTATTTCATTGAGTTTGTGATTATAGTACGCATCAGACATTAAACGAGCCGAAAAGTCAATCAAAGCCAAGTGTTCCATATCGTGTGCAACGAGTATGTCGTCGAACCACTTTGTAATACTTACTCCTAATTGAATATTGAATTGGGCTAATACAGAAATTAATAAAGAATTAGGTCGTGTAAATTCCGTAAAAATATCAACTTTCCCTTTTAAATAGTATTTGAAATTTTTATCGTAATTATATTCTTGACCACTTCTAATAAATAATTTTGATTCTTTTTTTTTCTCCGTTTGAAAAAGCCATTCACTTTCTACAACTTTTTTAGTGGCTTTAAAACCATATCTATATTTAATGCGTTCAATCTGAAAAACAACCTCGAAAAGAGATGAACGAGACTCTGTTTCAGTAGACAATCTAAACGGATACACTTTGATTTCTTCGGTAGCCTGACTTTCTTTGGATGATGCTACAACGAAACTTCTCATAAAGGAAAATGCCTTAATAAGGTTACTTTTACCACAAGAATTTTTACCATAGATTGCAAGAGACTTTAAAATAGAGTCCCCATCATACGGGAAAGGTAAAAAAACATTCTCGGACTTCTCCTTGATTGGTCGTGCGGTAAAGTTTAGAGATACTTTCTCCTTAAAAGACAAAAAATTTTCAACTGAAAAGTATAGAAGCATAAGTCATTTTAACCGGGTGAGGTTATATTTAGAACAATAGACCTAGATAAAAGTTGCACAAAACTAAGCTAATTCTGAAGAATTAGTTAATTAATAGTGACTTTTTGAGAAATTTCCGTACATTCGCTTTATATTTAACAATCTCTCAAAAGATGCAGTTTTGGCATACTATTCCATGTTACAGAAATTTTGGCAATGTCAAATTGTCAATTTTTTCATTTTTAACATAAGGTATGATTGTTGAAAAAAAGCTTGAGTGATGGTACGAACATCACCCAAGCAAGGAAAGATACTTGAGATTTTACCTGTAGTGACTTACGTCCAACAGCTTTCCTGGAAATGTTATAATTCGGACGCAAAATAGTAGTTTTTGTAACTCTCTGCAAAAATTGTTTTTTCGGCATCTTAACATCTCCTCCCCTCTGAAGTCTCCGGCAACTCACGCCCCTACTCCGTGAAAAGATTGGAGCACTATTTATTTACCCTTAAAATTCTATATCATGGGTAAAAATGTTCATGTTACACCCCATCCCAGCGGCGGATGGCAAGTGAAGGGTGCAGGTAATGGAAAAGCAACCAAAGTTACCAGTAAACAAAGTGCAGCTATTGAAAGAGCAAAACCAATGGCTCAAAACAACAAATCAGAATTGGTCATCCATCGACCAAATGGTCAAATCCGAGATAAGGATAGTTATGGCAATGATCCCAATCCTCCTAAAGGATAAAGTTTGTTTTTTAGAAGCTAGTGTCGCGATGCGGCATTAGCTTAAATTTTTTATTTTATTTGATTTATAAATTTTACGCAATGGGAAAAGTTATACAGGAACAATTTGAAAAATTTCATGATGTTATACGTTTAAATGTTAATGACAATAAAGAGGTTATTAAAAAAAGAGATATGCTGATCGAGGAAATAAGAACAGCTATTAAAAAGATGTGTGAAGAAAAGGGTATCAATCTTATTAGGTTTACTACATTTAATCAGGGCAGTTATGCAATGGGCACAGGCAATAAGCCTATCTACGATGATGATGATTATGATATTGACTGTGGTTTATTATTTGAAATAGATAAGGAGGATTATACACCTTTGGAAGTTAAAAAATGGGTATTTGATGCGTTGAATATCCACTTGAGGAAGGTTGAATGGAAGAAGGCTTGTATCAGAGTGCAATATGTAGAGGAAGGATTACCAAAATTTCATGTTGATTTTGCATGTTACGCTGATGCTAACATTGATGGCAAAACTTACCTGGCTAAAGGCACTCCAACTTCTACCGCTGAAAATAAAAAATGGGAACAGTCTGAACCCAAAAAACTGAAAGATTTAGTAAATAATAAGTTCACTGATGATGATGAATGTGACCAGTTTAAAAGAGAAATCAGAGATATGAAACGCTGGAAAGATTACCAGTTCGATAGTGTAAATGGTAAACCAACAGGAATTGCATTTTCTGCCCTTGCGTACAATGGCTTTAAGCCATATATCAAAGACCCATTTACATGGGCTAATGATATCAATGACCTAAAGGCCACAAAAGATTTTGTCAATTATGTACTGAACCAATTTAGCTGGGATGGCAGAATAAAAGTGCATTTACCTGTGCCACCGACGAATGACTTGTTTGAAAAAATGACAGACCAACAGTGCAAAAATTTCAAAACAAAACTTGAAGAGTTAAGAGATGCATTGATGGATGCTGAGAATGAGGCTGACCCACATGAGGCATGTAAAATCCTTAGAAAGCAATTTGGAAAGGATTTTCCTGTACCAGCAAAAGAAACAACAGGACAAAACAGAAAGCTTGCAGTAGCAGGCACATCAGAATCGGCATAAATGACTATACAGAATTTTAAACAACATGTTGATGATGCTTGTATTCTGAGTAACACTTATGAATATCAAAATCCGGCTCTTGCAAAACGAGGGCTGGCTTTTGGTGTTGCTGGAGAGGTTGTGATTGATAACATTACAGCAAAGATTGTTGTTGGTGTACCCGAGGCTTTTCCTAATTGTACACCAACATTTTTTTTACTGAACCAAGAAGATTTTAGTCGCTTGCCGCATCTTGAGCATGATGGCTATATATGCTATACGCATAACGATACTCTTGTTTTAGATATTGATAATGAGCCAGGAATAATTGCAGGATGCTTTCAACTTGCTATAAAGACTTTAAAAGATGGTATAGACAGGAAAAATAACAATGAGTTTTATAACGAATATGAAGCCTATTGGCGACATCTTAAAGGTGTAAGTGCAATGTTTGCTAATATCATACTGAGCGAGGACGTTGAGGTTATTAAGTATTCAAAATTAAAAAATAAAGAAAAAGAATTATTCTTTGCTGTATCTGATACTACAGAAAGGATGAATAGTTATCAACGAATAGTTAATGTCAAAGAGAATCCGGCACAGTATTTTAAAGGTTTGTATATTCCATTAAAAAAAGGAGCTGAAATTTTAATTCCCAACTTCAATCAAGAACTGACCTTAGAGGATGCAAGGGAGTTAATTTTAAAAAACATCACTCCCGGTAATGAGAAGAAAGTCAGAAATGCATTAAGCAAAACAAAGCAAGAAGATTTAATTGTAATTGACTTGTCCTTACCAAATGGAAACCATTCTTTATTTGCCCTACGGTTTAAGAAAATTAATCATGCAGCCCACCCTCTTTTTACGACTGGCTCTACTGCAAGTATAATTCCGTACAATGTAAAAAGAGTTGACCCAGAGTTCATGCTTATACGTGGAGGTAATGCCAGTTTTATTGACAAAAAAGTATTGGTTATTGGTTGCGGTTCTGTTGGAAGTGCAATTGCTGAAGAGTTAATAAAAGCGGCGGTAATAAATGTTGATGTTGTTGACAAGGAGAAACTTGAGATTGATAACTGTTACCGACATAATTGTGGTTTCAGGTATGTAAATAAAAAAAAGGCAGAAGCAATAAAGGAAAAATTATCCAGCTATTATCCTCATTCAAATGTGACAGCGATTAACATGGCTATTGAAGATTCCATCTCAAAAAAGAAAATAGATTTTCGCATATACGATGCAATTATTGTTGCAACCGGCAATGCAACCGTGAACCAATTTTTGATGAAGTTTTTCAGGGAAGAAATACCCGGTATACCTGTTCTCTTCAACTGGCTGGACCCATATGGTGTCGGCGGACACTGTTTAGTTAGTAATATCTATGAAAACGGATGCTACCAATGCTTGTACACTAACGAAGTACTACATAATATTGCCTCATTTGCAGCCGCCAATCAACAAAGAAGTTTTGTAAAGAATATTTCAGGGTGTGGCAGTGTATATGTTCCTTACGGAGCATTGGATGCAAATCATACTGCAATATTAACTGTAAGAAAAATACTTGATGTATTTGCAGGTAAAGAAACCATCAATGCTGTTTATTCATGGAAAGGAAAGAGTGAATTGTTTTTAGAGGAAGGATATAATTTATCAGACCGTTATAAACAAACCGCAGAACAGTTAGAGGCAGGAAAATCATTGTTTCACCAACCAAAATGCAAACTCTGTGGTAAGGGATAATTCGATATTTGAAATCACTAATGGCGGAAAAATAAAGTTGGTAGATTCAGTGATAGAAACTCTGCAACAGCATAAGCAAGTGCATAAATATTCTTTGGAATCCGGTGGTGTTTTGTTAGGGAGGTTTATTAAAGTCTCAAAAAATATTGTGGTAGATAAAATAACTACTCCAATGAAAGGTGATAAACAAACAAGATTTTCTTTTAAAAGACTTTCTCCGTTGCACCAGGAAATAATTACTGAAGAATGGAAGAAAAGTAATGGCACCTGTAATTATTTGGGTGAGTGGCATACACATCCTGAAGATTTTCCAACACCGTCTGGTGTTGATATAAGGGATTGGAAACGAAAGCTAAAAAAAGATGTGTTTTCAGGCAGGTATTTATATTTTATTATAGCAGGAATTAAAAGCATTGAAATATGGGAAGGTGACAGGCGAACATTGGAAATTGTTAAACTAAAAATTACTAACTGATTAAATCTTAATTATGGATACTCCAAAAGGATTGATAATATTATTGCACAATGGCTTTACTAAAATAGCCATTGATGAAGTGCTTGCAGCTTTGCCACATCAGTGGCATGGCCTTCATAGAGAAGTAAAAGAAATTAATTATTCTGAATTATTAGAACTTCAGAAACTTTACGATACCGGTTATGAACAATATGCTTTGGAACACAGGAGATATTTTGCCAATGATATACTACCAGTATTAAATGCACATCCTGATTATAAAGTGGTTTATTTTGGAATGGCTCCTATACCGCTATGTATGGACTTCGGCCATCTATTTCATAATTATAGGGATATTGATATTTACCAGCGACATCATGTTAGCAAACGATGGTACATTAATTTAGAAACTGACCAGCAGGTGGAAAATAAGCTTGAAGTTACTGGCCTGCCAGACCAGCAACAAAAAGGAATCTCCGATGCTTTAATAAGATTAAATATATCTCATAATATCAACCCCGATGATACTTATGAAATATTGCCTAATGCTGCTGAAATTGATATTCAACTTGAACATGCCGGTGAAGATGCAATTACATCTTCAAAAAAAATGCTTGAGGTTGGCGAGTCAATAAAAAAAGCATTCGATGAACTCTCTAATAACAGAAGTGGAATTGAAACAGTGCATTTTTTTGCTTCAATTCCCTGCGGTTTGGCTTTTTTAGCAGGTACCAAAATATCGCCAAATATTCACTCTTACATCCAGACCTATCAGTATTCAAGAACAAAGGAACCGAAATATAAAAAAGCTCTTTTGATAAAAGCGCAATTAAGACCGGAAAGAAAAATTGGTGAAGAAGAAAAAAAGAAAGCAGACGAATTGAGAGGTTTGTGTAATGAAGAACTGACAAAAAATGTAAAGCAGTATTGTCAGCATAATAAGGATATGTCGGTAGGTAGGAAATGGTATGAAGGTTTAGTTCCGGGAGTGAATAGTTCGATTATGAATACAAAGTTTTGGACTGATTTACCTGCATTATATGAAACAAGTTTAAAGGACGACAGTTTTGATTTTGAAACAGAGGTTGTAAATGACGGCTTTTACTGGAGAATGAATAAGTGGTTTGTTGATGACAACTTTTTCATCTCTCTTAATAACAGGTTAAGCAATCCCGAAGATATTTTAAAGGCTGTGAGGCTTTTCTTATTTCATGAAGCTGTACATTATAAAAAGCATAAGCTAACAGATTTAACATCGGTTAATATTGGAAGCTTTCCCAAAGTGTTGGAGACGGCAGATTACCAGGCAGACGTTTATGCTATAATGAATGAATACGGGTATCATTTAAAAATGAAAGGTGAAATTCAGAACCCTAAACAGTTCTTTATGGATACGATAAAGGTGGCCACTGAAACTATGTGGAGTTTTGATGATGCAGGACTAGCATTAGAAGTAATACAAATCAGGCGGCTTAACAGGTATATGATTTGGTATTGGATATATGCAAGAATTGAAAGTGACGGGAATAGCATAGATGAAATTATTTCCATTTTTGAAGAAAAACCTGTGATTGAATTAAACGGATTAAAAACCAAAGAAGAAAACAACCGCTTCTTCTTTGAGTTGGAAAAACGCAAAGACCAACCCTTAGAACTGGCGATATTTTATAAAAATCATCTGGTGAGGGATGGTAGTGCCAGTAATTTGCCAATCGAAGGATTAGTCAATGGTATAAAGGAAATGAAAGGTGAAAAAGTATTAGATGTGATGAGGAGCTTTCTTGGGCGGTAGTTCTTATGTGCAAATTTTATATGTATCGAAAGTGAGGTTCTTTGCAGAAGACCCCAAGCAGACAAGACGGGATAAAAATGTACGGGGTCACTACATGTAAGCAACAGGATCGCCGTGAAAGCCACTATGAAAATAGTAGCAAAAGCGGAATGTGCTGAATGTTTGGACAGATGGGTGTAGGTGCAACCGGCTACGCTTTTGCTACAAGCGAATTGTGGATTCCCGGCACTGAACGCCACAAAGCCGGTTATGAAGACGAGGTTTTGTTTTTTATGAAACCTGAAACATGCGGCGGTTTGCCTGTCTTTTACCTGTTGCAGGGTCTATGCGCCGGAGGTGCAGCTTAGGCCGTTGCATTGGGGGTTGACATTTAGAACATTTACCCCCTACTTCCTCACCCTCACCACCACCGCCTTAGAAACCGGTGTATTGCTTTTATCCGCTACACTGCTGATGGGTACCAATACATTTGTTTCGGGGAAGTAAGTGGCGGTGCAGCCTTTGGGTATGGGGTATGGCACCACGATAAATTTGTGTGCGACTCTTTCCCTGCCGTCGCTGTTGTTTACAATATCCACCACATCGCCTTGTTGTAGTTGGCGGTCGTTCATGTCGGCCTGATTCATTAGTATCACCCGTCTTTCGTTGTGTATGCCGCGGTAGCGGTCGTCCAATCCATAAATGGTGGTGTTAAACTGATCGTGGCTGCGGATGGTCATCATTAGCAGTTCGCCGGTTTGCAACAAGATTTGCGTAGCAGTCGCAATGTTGAATTGCGCCTTGCTGCTTGCAGTATCAAACCGTGCTTCGCGGTTGCAGTTGGGCAGGTAAAACCCGCCGGGCTTTCTAACTCTTTCATTGTAATTTTCAAATCCCGGGATGGACTTTTCTATGTCGTTGCGAATGTGGTCGTAGTGTTGCAAATACTTGTCCCACTTGACTTTGCTGTTAGGCAATGTTGCTTTGGCGAGCCTGCAAACAATCACCGGTTCGCTAAGCAGGTCATCGCTGATGGGTTTTAAAATCCCTTTGGATTCCTGCACTACGCCCATAGAGTTTTCACAGCTTACAAACTGTGCTTCGCCATTCATCATGTCCTTGTCGCTGCGGCCAAAGCAAGGCAGAATCAATGCTTCACGTCCATGCACCAAATGGCTGCGGTTTAGCTTAGTGCTTACATGCACAGTTAAGGAACATTTGCGAACCGCCTCTGCTGTGTAGTTGGTATCAGGAGTGGCCGACAGAAAATTACCACCCATCGCTATAAACACAGATGCCTTGTTTTCATGCATTGCCTTTATGCAATCCACTACATCGTAACCATGCTTTTGCGGCGGTTGAAAATTGAAATTCTGTTGCAGTGCATCCAGAAACTTTTGCGATGGCTTTTCATAAATGCCCATGGTGCGGTCACCCTGTACATTGCTGTGACCACGTACAGGACACGTGCCTGCACCGGGTTTGCCAATGCTGCCTTTCAGCAACAGCAGGTTTACAATTTCCTTGATGGTGTCAACGGCATTTTTATGTTGGGTAAGCCCCATTGCCCAACATGCAATGATTTTTGTTTTGCCTTTTAAAATGTTTGCAGCCTGTTTAATGTCAGCCATGTCTATGCCTGCATCAGCAGCCAATTGGTTGATGTCCTGTTGTTGAAGATGTTGCACAAAGGCTACAAAGCCTTCGGTATTATCCTTAATAAAATTTTGGTCTAATACCTTTCCCGGCGTTTTCAACTCTTCCTGTAACAATAATATTTCAATGGCTTGCAGCAAAGTCAAATCGCCATTGATTTTCACCGGCAAAAACAGATCAGTCAATGCACTGTCAATTCCTAAAATACCTCTTACTGTTTGCGGATTATTGAACCCCATCAGCCCCGCTTCGGGTAGTGGATTAATGGAAATGATGACAGCACCGTTGGCCTTTGCCTTTTTCAAAGCAGTCAACATACGTGGATGATTGGTACCGGGGTTTTGCCCCAAAATCATAATCACTTCGGCCTGGTAAAAGTCTTCCAGTTTTACAGAACCCTTGCCAATGCCCAACGATTCGCCGAGTGCTACACCACTGCTTTCGTGGCACATATTGCTGCAGTCGGGCAGGTTGTTGGTGCCGTACTCTCTTACAAACAACTGATACAAAAAAGCAGCCTCGTTGCTGGTACGGCCCGAGGTATAAAAAACTGCTTCATCCGGCGATGCCAAAGCATTTAGTGCAACAGCAATCTTTTTAAAAGCATTGTCCCAACTAATGGGTTGGTAGTGTGTCGCCCCTTCGGGAAGATACATGGGTGCTGCAATGCGGCCTTTCTTACCTATTTCATGATCGGATAAACCGGCAAGTTCATTCACGGAATGTGTTGCAAAAAAATCGGCACCAATGGCTTTTGTGGTGGCTTCGTCGGCTACTGCTTTGGCGCCGTTTTCACAATACTCTGCAATGCCGCTGCGTTCATCATCGGGGTCGGGCCATGCACAACTGGGGCAATCAAAACCACCTTTGGTATTCATTTTAGTCAACGCCTTTAACCCACGAAAAACACCAGCTTCATCAAACACAAATTTCAAAGCCTTAAATACTGCCGGAACACCTGCCGCCGCTATGGGCAATTTAGATATTGTCAACCCTGTAAATGCTTCAGGATTCTCTGCTGATGGGATTTTATTTTTCTCTTCGTTCAAAATTTAGCAGGATTTGTTTGGATTTTCAAAATTGTCACTTTGATCTTCTGTTGTTTCGTCAAGACAAACGAAATCTTTTTCGAGCAGGAGATACAACACCTCATTGTTTGGCAACTGCATTTTTGAATCAATTCCTACAACATTATTTCGGGGCCAATCATCTACAAATGTTTTGGGAACAACCATTTTGATTGTATTATTTTCAAATGTTGCAGACAGTTCCGCAACATCATTGCTCCTTTGCAACGCATACACAAAATGGTTGTTAGCGAAGGTTGTTTTTTCTTGCAGGTAGCCAATCTCTGCCAATTTGCTTACTTCACTTTTTGTAAGCCTTATTCTTAAAGAGTTTCCTTTTATTCGTAGTTTCATAATAGCCTCACCCTCGTTCCCCCTCCTAAAGAGAGGGAGGTCGGGCATTTGATTTTAAATTTAGTTTTAGTATAAGCTCATAGTCGTTTTAAAGGCTTTGACCTTTATTTATGTGTAACAAAATAAAGCCTTATTCCCAAAGGGTGCCCCCCTTTCGTCAGGTAGACGGTATTCTGGAGGTCTTTATTCTTTGCTTTCCAGAATAAATATTGAACCTATCATCCCGTAAAAAACCAATCAAAGTAATACCATTCTCTTTTGCCATTTCCACCGCCAGGCTTGATGGTGCACCGACCGCTGCAATGATCTTAATACCTGCCATTACTGCTTTTTGTACCAACTCAAAACTTGCTCTCCCACTTAAAAACAGCATATGGCGACTCAAAGGAAGTTGCCTATTCAAAAAGGCAAAGCCAATCACTTTATCCAATGCATTATGCCTGCCAACATCTTCACGTAGCATCATAAAATTCCCATCAAGATCAAACAACGCACTTGCATGAATACCACCTGTATCTTCAAAGACTTTCTGCTGTTCTTTTATTTTATTTTGCAAATCATAAAGTATTGTTGGATTAAGTTGGATGTTGTCCTGTTCTACTTCAAATTGAGAAACTGTATGTATAGCATCAATACTTGCTTTACCACAAATACCACAGCTCGATGTTGTGTAAAAATTCCTAGAGACATTGCCAATTTCAGGAATAACATTTTTATTTAAAACAACCCGGATGGAATTTGCATCAGCATTTAATCTTTTTGTTGCAGCTATATCGCTTGCATTTTGTATTACACCTTCGGTAAATAAAAAGCCCACTGCCAATTCTTCCTCATTGCCTGGTGTTCGCATTGTAACAGCAATATTTTTCACCATCTTTCCGGTTGTTGTACTGTATTCCAATTGAATTTCTAAAGGCTCTTCCATTGCAACTTTATCTTCAGTTTCCAATGCTCCGTTGGTGCCAACCTTTGTTATTTTGATGCTTTCAACCGGGTTATCATTCATGGCTTAAAATTACTAAAACTAACTTGCATTAATTAGTTTCAAGGTTTCATTATATGCTTCAGTTGTATCTATACTTTTAATAAAATTTTCATCTTCAGGCCAATACTTTGCAGCACCACATTGTGTTAGAAAATATTGCAGGGAATATTCCTTTGCTAAAAACATTTCGTTTAATTTCTTAAAACATTTATCTGGATACCATGCGAGGATAGGTTCATAAATTTCCATTTTTATATTGTAAAAAGCAATTGCATCTCCTTTACAAAAAGTTGAAAATCTTTGTAATTCACAGGTAGATAAAAAAGGATAATCACAACCAATGAGCAAAATATTTTTTTTAGGAAATTTAGAGAAAGCTGTTAACAATGTAACCATGGGTCCAATTTTACCAAAAGAAATATCATCCTGAATATAATTATAACCAGCTTCTATAGTTCCTACCTGTTGTTCATTGATGGAAATAAATGCCTCATCGCAAAGCGAAGAAAGTAAGTCATAAAGATAATATCGTTGTGGCTTATTGTAGTATTGCAACATGCTTTTATCAGTTCCCATTCGGCTACTTGCACCCCCGCACAGGGCAAGCCCGATTGTATTGGGCAGTATGTGGTGGCTTAATGGCTCCGTTGCTTGCATTTGCAATGATAAATAATTATTGGGTGCGGTTTGGAGCGGCGTTAATGTTATTGGTGAGTAATAGCAACAACGGCGTAAAAAGCCGGGGTCTCTTGGCTCACACACAGGGCCAGGAAAGAAGACCCGAGCTCGACAAAACTATTTTGCTGTTGGTGAGGTATACCAACAAGGACGGTAAAGTTCATAATAACTGTTTTAATTCCGATGATTTTACCTGAAAAAACACTACCATAAATGACCACTTGAACAAAACGTCTTAAAAAAAACACCATAAATGTCCATTACGCCAAATAGTTGTTGTTTATAGCTTAATAAACTCTACCCGCCTGTTATTAGCTTTCCCTTCGGCGGAAGTATTGGGAGAAGCAGGCTCCGAGGCGCCTTTGCCATCTGTTTGCAATCTTGCAGCTTCTACGCCAAAGCTGCTGCTTAAGGCCGTTCTGACTGCGGCGGCTCTTCTCTTGGAGAGGTCAAGGTTTGATGTGGCGTTTCCGTCGCTATCGGTGTGACCGATGATCTTTACTTTGACTGTGGGGTTGTCTTTTAGCACCTGCGCAATTTCTTTGAGTGCGCCGTTTGATTCGGGTTTTATTCTATCAGAATTTACATCGAACAAAATTCCTCTTGTAACAAACTTACCTTCGGTTATTAATTTACTCCGAACATCTACTACACCTTCGGCATAGCGGAAGTTGGATAGCAGTGCATCAAACGGATGATCGTCAGCCCAGCCCCACATACGAAGCACAATAGAATTGATGCCCATAGCGGGCATGATGCGAGGCAGGTCCAGCACTTTGGTTTCATTTACATAATACCTGAATCTCGTCTTATTGACTGCTATTGACACATGAAATTTTTCATTGGGTTTATTGTTCAGTGTTTGGTCATTTAAGTCAGTGCTAGGATCACCATAGCCGCTACCAGCCGGAGCAGAACTTACTAAATAACGAACAACTCCTTCAGGCGATAATTCGCTTATAAGAAATAATCCTCCATTCGCCGTAGGGTCCGACGCAGCAGGAACATCTTTTTTATTGGGTAATGAGGTAAGCTCTAAATACAAAGACCCGTGCCTGTCCTCGCCACTTGCAACCATATCATATTCTATCGTATAGTTTTCTGGAAATTTTCCTGAAGTTATTTCGGGAAGATAGGTGGTTGCATTGCGCATCTTGAGCCATTTGCCGGGATATACATTATTCGTAACCACTTCGCCATTGCCATTGGTATTCCACTTTACAGGAAAGTCGCCAACGTTATCTGTTGCAAAGTCATCAAGGAAGATAACTTTCTCACCCGGAACAAAATCAAATTTTGAATAGCTTGCAAAAGAAGGAGATTGTTGCGAGGCATTAATTACCGAACTGCTAGCTTCGCTGCCTCCATCTTCCGGTTCGGAATTAGTTTTTACTTTGGTCTTAACGCCATTGTCAGTCTTTGTTTTGGTTTTGGTCTTAGTGCTTTTCTCTGCTTCTTCTTCCGTTTTATCCAATCCTTTATCAATCGCCTGATCTATTTTTTGATCGGCTCTTTGCGTAACCTTATCTTTAATTTTTTGACCAACATTGATTTGCGCAGTTGCACAATTAATCATAAAACCTGTGGCAAGGAGGGTTGCGAGAACTTTCATAAGCAAGTTTTTAAGGTTAAAGATAATTTTGGTTATAAAAAAAATAAAACAGTTCGGCGATTGAGGAAGGGGTTGATTAAAAGTAATCAAGAACTATAGAATGGAAGACTGGATAAATGCCCCTGCTAAACAGCCGAAACAACAGTTACAGAAATAATTGACACACTAAGGTAATTATTATTCCTCAATTTTTCATATCCAGGTCAAATATTATACCCTGTATACTTATAAGTTGAGAATAGAAATGGGGTAATATAGGGATGCTTCGTCATTATTTGATCTTAGAAAATCTTTTGAGAGATTTTATAAACGTGCAAAAATAAATCTATTCGAAAAGAAGTTTTTGGCAAGGCTTTTTCAAAAGCAACACCCAGTTCATTCAACTAAATATTTTACATGCAGCAAAGTCTTAAAGTTAATAGTCATTACATTAGCGTTGCGTTGTTATCACCCTTAGTTCTTTGAAAGTATTGTCAATATTGAGTTTGCAACGATTAATCACCTAAGACGATTTGATTTTTTATTGAGAAATAAAAATGCAACTTGCTGAAAATCATTTGTTTATGAAT
>JANPGE010000243.1:0-8406 GCA_031423805.1 Segetibacter sp.
GCCGCCGCCGTACCAGCCACCACCGCCACCGCCGCCTGTTGTACCGGCTGATGATGAACCACCTTTACCAAATGTTCCACTCTCTGCAAATGCACTATTATAATATATGCCTCCTAACCCACCTATATTCTGGCTGCCACCGGTAGCATTTTCTCCTTCACCATAACCATTGGCACCTTGTAATCCGCCACCATTGCCACCTGCACCATATTTACCGGCACCGCCACCGCCGCCTGCAACAACTAATCTATCTGTCAATGTTCCATTTCCAATTCTAATATCTGATGAACCGCCACCACCTCCACCTGTATATTCCTTTTTATTTTTGCCGCCTCCTGCACCTCCGTTAAAACCACCATCACCTGCATTTTCAGAAGTTCCATTTTCACCTTTACCTCCAACATTTATAATCAAATGCTGACCTGGTGTAACATTCAATAAAGCTGTATTTTTGCCACCCAAGCCGAAAGTGCCGTAAAGGTCTTTTTTATTAAAAGCATAACCGCCCGACCCACCTGCCAATTCCAACTCTAAAGTTGAAACGCCATCTGGAACAATAAACTCCTGGCTTTTTCCTGTATAATTAAATTTTACAACCTGAAAACCACCTTCAAGGACTTTTTCCTGCGAATTTGCAAAAAATGGGCTTATAATAAAATATCCGATTAGCGTTAATATAGTAAGGAACTTTATGACTACATACTTGAGAAAATTCATAGAAAAATTATTAATGGACGAGCTAAATAAAATAAAACGTAAAGCCATTATTTTTTATTGCAAAAAGATACCGGGACGATATGCTTACATTACAGTTAAACAGAAAAGTGAGGAAGGAATACTACAATAATTCTTTATAAACAGAATTTAACCCTGTTTAATTGATATGGCACTATTTTAATGGTAGTAAACCAAAATCCACATTATGACGGCAAATGAGTTTGAGATGTTGGATGAAAATGCAAAAAATATTGTCTTATTTGAGGCTAACAAAATCGCCGAGAAAACTGAAGATGCTTATAAAACGGAATTATTTCAGGTGGATGACTTTTTTATTGAATCCAAAATTACACTTGACTCTACATCAAAACGGGTACTTACAACCCTAAAAACAAATCCCATTTCAAATAAATGACCTTTAGGAGCAAGCAGGTCTTATTTCTACAAAAATTATATTTTTGGGAAATCTGATTTATAAGAATAATCTTTCCCCCAATTATAAAGACTAAAATATTACATAAAAAAATGGCCTCTCCGTGGAAACGGAGCGGCCTCTAACGATTGCTTGCCATATGAAAATCTTCGAACTCTTATATTTGTGCTGTTTACAGCTTTGCTATCCGGATAATGTTACTTTCTTCCTCAGTTGCTGATACAAATGTAGATGGTATTATTAAACGGAAATAAACAACTTAAGGGTGTTTTCATTATGCCAAAAGTAAGGGTAAACCCAAAGAAACCTTTTGTAGTAAAGGGTTTTAGAAAAAATAATTAATGATGCCCAACCGTTTTTCAGATACATTATTTCAACTCGTTCACTCACTGGAAAAGTCTGAAAAAAGAAATTTCAAGCTATATATCAAAAGAAATTCTTCAAAAGAGGATTTGAAAATTGTGCAACTCTTTGATGCAATTGATAAATTGGAGGAATACAATGAGAAAATTCTCCTAAAAAAACTATCCTCAATAGAAAAGCCACAGTTGGCAAACCTAAAAACGCATTTGTACAAACAAGTGCTGGCAAGTTTGCGTTTGTTAAAAACATCAGAGAACATTGATTTGCAACTGCATGAACAACTTGATTATGCCCGTATACTTTATAACAAGGGGCTTTATCTCCAAAGCCTCAAAATTTTAGATAAGCTAAAAGAACTGGCCAGGGCTTATAATCAGGACAGTTTTTTAATTCAGGTTATTTCACTTGAAAAGAAAATAGAAACCCTGCATATAACCCGTAGTATGCAGGATCGGGCTGAAAGACTTACTGCCGAAGCTGCTGAAATCAGCGATAGAAGAATTATCATAACACAACTTAGTAACCTGGCTTTGCAACTGTATAGTTGGTATATCAAAAATGGTCATGCCCGCAATGAAGAAGATGAAACAGATGTCAGAACATTTTTTCAACAAAAACTGCCTAAAAATGCCCATCTGCTGCAAGGTTTTTATGAGCAGCTATATTTGTTTCAAAGCTACAGTTGGTATGCATTTATAAGACAAGACTTTTTGATGTACTACCGATATACTCAAAAGTGGGTTGACTTATTTTACAATCAGGAATTGATGATAAGTGTTGAAACAGGCCATTTTATAAAAGGAATGCATAACCTGCTCAATGCACATTTTGACCTTAGAAACATAAGACAGTTTGATAACACACTTATTCTCTTTGAACGATTTTCAATGTCTGAAGTAGCAAATCAACATGACAACTTCAGAATTCAGACCTTTGTATATGTCTATAGTGCAAAATTAAACCGTCATTTTATGACGGGTACTTTTGAGGAAGGGCTAAGATTGGTTCCTCATATTGAAGAAAAGCTCAAGGAATATTCTTTATTTATAGACAACCACCGCATTTTGGTTATTAACTACAAAATAGCCACATTATATTTTGGTGTTGGAGATTATAATACAACAATTGACTATTTACAGAAAATAGTAAATACCACAGATTTGAGAAATGATTTGCAGTGCTACGCAAGGTTACTTCACCTTATGTCGCACTATGAGTTAGGAAACTTTGAATTAATGGAATCGCTTACCAAATCTGTATATCGGTTTATGGCTAAAATGCAAAACCTGACTGTAATAGAAGAAGGCATGTTCAGGTTCTTAAGAAATTCATTTCAACTTCCTCAACGCAAACTAAAACCAGCCCTGGAAAAACTATTGAATGATATAAGACATTTTGAAAAGAACAGGTTCGAAACCCGCTCGTTTGCTTACTTAGACATTATATCATGGCTTGAAAGTAAGGTAGAAAATACTACAATGAGTAAAGTGATTGCCAGAAAGTATGAACTAAATAAAAGAAGATAATAGTAAAACA
The DNA here is from genome assembly GCA_031423805.1 of Segetibacter sp. Lineage (GTDB taxonomy): Bacteria > Bacteroidota > Bacteroidia > Chitinophagales > Chitinophagaceae > Segetibacter. The sequence goes on from JANPGE010000243.1 coordinate 3,050, forward strand.
TTGAATTCAAATGCTATTGTTAATTATAGTTATTTTTACAGCTTAAATTCAAGTAAATGAAAAACTATTTGTTGTTTACAATTCTCATCATTTCTCTTGCAGCATGTAGCAGCAACAGTACAAATCAGGGTAAGAAAAATGAGCCTGAAGGTCTGGCAAATAAATACAAAAGTTTGTCGCTTCCCTTTAATGTCTATGACAGTACAATGGTAGATTTTGCTTCAGATACAGCCATAAGTTTAGAAACATTCACGAGATATTTTTCTGATACTATTTTTTATTCATCTTTTGGAAAGGATAGTAAAGTAAAATTGTACCCGGTTGGCAAAATTCAACAAGGTGATAAAGAATCTTATTATTTGACCTTGGCAAAAGCAAACCAATTATCGGTTCTATTTCTTTCAGTTTATGACAGCAATAAGCACATGGCAACAATGCCGCTTATCATAAGCGGCAATGACTCCTTAGATATTACCAACTCTGCATCAATAGATAAGAAACTCACTATAGTTGTAAATAAAGATTGGATGATTAAAAATGACCCTTACTACAGGCGGATTATTTATGCTTATAACAATGTGGGGGTTTTTACTACTGTACTTACAGAAACCAATGAACAGCGAAGGTCAGAAACATCAGTTACTAATCCTTTGGATACTTTTCCCAAAAAAAATAAATATAGCGGCGATTATAGCAAAGGACCCGGTAATCAGTTATTTATAAGGGATGGTAGTGTAACCGGAGAATATCTCTTCTTTGTTCATTTTAAAAGAACAGATCAGGATGAACCATGCAATGGGGAACTTAGAGGAAGTTTAAAAATGACAGACGAGGTTTCAGGACAATATACAAAAACAGGTGACCCATGCGGGTTAACCTTTACCTTTAAAGGACAGGAAGCAACTGTAAAAGAAAACGGTAGCTGTGGAAACTACAGGGATATTAAGTGCTTTTTTGACGATGTATATATGAAGAAGAAAGAACCAAAGACAGTTGTTCATAAGAAACGATAAACCTGATTCTATCTATATTTATTAATCATTTTCTTATCAGAAAACAATAGCATTATGGAATTGTAATGGCTTTACAATTGTTTATTATTAATTACAATTGAGCACAAAAAGCTATCTACCTAACAACTGTTAGTATACAAGTGGAAATAATCTACAAATAATTCCGTTAATATTGCAACCGCCTTTTAATCCTAAATCATTACTATGAACTTTAGAAATTATTCTGTCCCTTATTCTGTAGACGAACGTTATGCAAAACGTGTTGCTTATTTTTCAATGGAATTTGCAATACATCAACCACTAAAAATATATAGCGGTGGTCTCGGCTTTCTTGCAGGTTCGCATTTAAGGAGTGCCTATGAACTACGCCAAAATTTGATCGGTATTGGTATATTATGGAAGTATGGTTATTATGACCAGGCAAGAAATCAGGATCAAAGCCTGCAGGTAACCTGGATGGAAAAAAGCTACACTTATCTACAAGACACCGGCATTAAATATCAAATACTTATACACGAGGCTCCTGTTTGGGTAAAAGTATTTTATCTGCCTCCAACAGTTTTTAACAGTGCACCCTTGTTTTTACTTTCTACGGATGTACCGGAGAACGACCACATCTCTCAAACCATAACACACCGGTTATATGATGCTAATGTTAGTACCAAACTTGCACAATTTATTTTGCTTGGGGTAGGCGGTGCTAAACTTATTGATGAACTTAATTTCAATCCTGAAAAATATCATCTGAACGAAGCCCATGGTGTATCTGCTGCATTCTATCTGATCAATAAAATGAAAAGTGTAGAAGCAGTAAGAAATATGCTTGTATTTACTACACACACCCCCGAAGAAGCAGGCAATGAAAAGCATGATATTTTTCATTGTAACAGCATGAGTTACTTCTGCGGCATAAGCCTGGAAGAAGTAAGAAAGATAACAGGTATGGATGGCGATTTATTCAGCCATTCATTAGCTGCATTGCGCATTGCAAAAATAGCCAATGGTGTATCAAAGCTTCATGGAGAAGTTAGCCGAGAAATGTGGAAGTCTTATCCAAATATTTGTTCTATTACCAGCATTACCAATGCACAAAACTGGCGCTACTGGGCAGATAAGCAGCTGTACAACTACATGGAAGAAGGCAATGATGTACTATTCGACGACCGTAAAAAATACCTGAAAAAAAGAGCATTTGAAATTGTATCAGACCAAACCGGAAAACTATACGATCCTAATGTCCTTACGATAGTTTGGGCACGTCGATTTGCAGGCTACAAACGTGCAGACCTGATAACAAGAGATATCGAGAAGTTTAAAAAACTAACTTCAAATACTAAAAGACCTATACAATTAATTTGGGCCGGAAAGCCCTACCCGCTTGATTATCCTGCAATAACAGACTTTAATAACCTTATTCATTTGAGTAAGGAATATAAAAATGTATCAGTAGTTATTGGGTATGAGCTTGCATTAAGTAAGCGTCTTAAGCAAGCTGCTGATATCTGGCTAAACAACCCACGTGTACCACGTGAAGCCTCAGGCACAAGTGGCATGACTGCCTGTATGAATGGTGCAGTAAATTTAAGTACAGATGATGGATGGATTCCGGAGTTTATAAATCATGGCAATAATGGTTTTGTGGTGCCGCAGGCTGATTACCACAACCTGCATGTACACGAACAGGACGAACATGATTTAGAGCAATTATATAAAATTCTTGAAAAAGAAGTCTTACCTGTCTACTACGACGAGCCGGATACCTGGAGACAAATTGTTAAGAATGGTATGAGAGATGTGAGGTTCAAATTTGACAGCAACCGTATGGCCGACGAATATTATGAAGTGATGTATAAGTATTAGTTTAGGGTTTAGAGTTTAGTGTTTAAAAAAATGTTACAAGACCTGCCATTTGGCGGGTCTTTTTTGTTTTTATTCTTTTTCCAAATACCAAATCAAAATTGTATAAAATATTACTATTATTTCTTACATTAGCAAAATATGCAGTATGCAATAATTGCAATTTTATTCTTCTTTTTGTTTACAAATACAATCCAATGTAGTTGTCAATCTAACTACACCGTCATTTACAACCATACTGCCTATTTAGACTCTAATGCCAATAAGCCATTTAAGGAATTAAAGGGAGCTCTTTATGTTATGAACGACACTATGACCGTGTATAGAATAATCCGTAAAGAAAAAGACCTGATGCGGAAATTAAATTTAAGTAGTAGTGATGCACATCATGGCACAATAAACCCACTAAAACTAAATTTTTATTATAGTGTAGTTCATTTAAATAACGAGGACTTTGATATAAAAATACCACGAGATACTACCAAATGGATTATTGATAGTACAAAACCAATTTCTATATTAAACATCAAATGTTTTTCGGCACAAGCAGATAATACAATTATATGGTTTGCTCCTTCTATTCCATTAAAAGCAGGGCCAGTACATTATTTTGGTTTACCAGGACTTGTATTGGCTGTATATAATTTGAAGCATAATTTTGTTTATTTAGCAAAAAAAATAATATCCCAGATTCCTGAAATTGTAACTTCTAAGCAAACACCCGTAATCACTTTAGAGAAATTTCAGGAATTGCAAAAAAGCCGGGTTAATTTAAAAGATAATCAATTAGAAATAAGAAAGTTTCAATCCTATTAATAAATCTGAAGTCCTTAATATTACAAAGACATAAATTGTAAAAAATGCTACGATTTTTTTTGTTCCTTTTGATTTTAATGATTGTGTATGAAAAGGTTGCTAGTCAATCCAACTATACAGTTATCTATCGCCATTTAAATAATATTGACTCAACTGGAAAAAATAATGGCAAGGGGATAAACGGTGCACTATACGTAATGAATGATACCATGACAGTTTACAGGCTTGCATGGAGTGAATATACACTTATGAAAAAGTTTGACATTAATAGTGGAGAGGCACATCATGGTAATATCAACAATTTGAAAGGAGATTTTCATTACTCTATCGGCCATAATAAAGACAGTGGTTTTTTACTAATAGAACCTATTGATACTAACAAATGGGAGATACTACCCAACGATACCATGACAATTCTGAATAAAAAATGTATTGCTGCAAAAAAATCAGATGTTGTTGCATGGTTTACTCCATCTATTCCTTTAAAAGCCGGCCCTGCACAATATTTCGGGTTACCGGGACTGGTTTTGGCAGTTTTTTTAAACTCGTATAATATTACAATTATTGCAGAGAAAATAATTCCTTCTATTCCTGAAATTGTAACTTCTAAACCTCTTTCCATTATTACTCTTGCCGATTTTAAAGCTATGCAAAAACGAATTCGGGAAAAAGATGAGAGACGTATAAGATGGTTTGGACAATGATTGGTTTTTATAGGGTAAAAAGGACTGTTTCTACCTAACAAACTGTGTACAAAGCTGCATAGCATTACTACAGTACAAGAGTGCGACACCACCGAAGCCTCACAAAGAACCACAAACATTCTATTGATGAAAGGTCTTTATTTTCAACGCAAAGTCTCTTGGAATAATTAATGTGGAATCATAGCCATGTTGTTTTAAAAAAGCCTTGCTATAGAAAAAGTCATGTTCGGAAGGGTAATAATCTGAAATTGTGAAACCATAGGTTTTTAGCAAACTATCAAAAGGTTGATAAATATTTCCTCTCCGCAATGTCTGTTTATACAAATCAGTGTTGTATCCACTGTTTAATTCTCCTTGAAATTTATAAGTTAACCTGGTAGATTTTGCAAACACATCTAAGTAGGTTTTAAGCACATCTTCATACTCTTCGGGGTTACCTATGAATCCTACGCTAAGATCAATTTTAACCTTACTAGCCAGCGATTCCCACAACATCTTAATGTAAGGTATCTCGTTCTTCAATGTTGTTTTAGCAAACGTTTTACTATTATAATCTTGACAAGAATAACGCACTTCCGAATAAATATTTCGGGCAGAATCAACACCATACCTCAAAAAAGTTAACTCTCGTCCGGTTTTATCTATTATAAAACTTGCACTGTAGGTCCAAGATGTACTGTCGAATGTAATCAAGTGTCTTAGATACTCAAAATTTTTTGGTCTTGCGGGGTCAACCTTATTTGTGTCCGTTACATTTTGTCTCTGTGCGTAACTTAAAATGAATAAACTTGCAACCAGTATTTTCATGAAGTGGTAGGCCATCTTTCGGGTCAGTTTTATTTAGTGGGGAGTAACCCTATTTTTGCATAAAAAAGTATTGGAAAAGGAACTGCTAAGCTATATTTTACCAGAAGGTTTATTAGCCCATTTTATTATTACAGACTTATTGTTGCTTTGTGATGTTAAA